>RGYP01000053.1 GCA_010031985.1 Gammaproteobacteria bacterium | reverse complement strand
TACCCTCGAAGGCGTCGGCGCTGATCGCGGCCTGCGGCATCACCGTGCCCTCGAAACTGTTGCCACCCGTCATGAAGGGCACCGCCGCCTGTCGTCCGCGAAGGAACAGCGCTGCCGGCTCCTCGGGGAGGCTGCTGCCGTCGACGATCGGCAACTGAAAGCCGCGAACGGCATTGACGAGTGCCTGACCTTCGAGCGCTACGAGGCTGGCGGCCGACTGCGGACGCGGATCGACGCGCGCAATCACCTCGCCACTTAACGTCTCTGCGCTTTCGGCTATCCCCATGCCTGCAGCACGCGGTGCAGGCATGGGGGCACGTGCCGAGCGCGGTAGCGCCCAGGTGGCATAGCCCGACTGCGCAATCGCACGATGAAACTTGCCGGTCGCGAGCGGACTCACCATCAATAAATTGACGGCCTGTCCGCCGGCGGACACACCGAAAATTGTGACGTTTCCGGGATCGCCGCCGAACGAGCGGATGTTGGCGGCCACCCAATCGAGTGCGGCAACCATGTCGAGCAGTCCGAAATTGGCGACGTTGCGTGACAGGGCCTCGTGCGCCATGAAGCCGAGCGGACCGAGGCGATAATTCATCGATACGACCACCACGCCCTGCGCGGCCAGAATCTCGCCGGGAATGCGGCCATCGCCCGTCAGAAACCCGCCGCCATGCAACCAGACCATCACGGGCAGCGGGGTGCGGGATTTCGCGCTCGGGGTCCAGACGTTGAGATAAAGACAGTCTTCGCTCGTGGCGAGCGGCGGCGCCGACGGCGCCCTCGGCTGAAGACAAGACGGACCGTAGCTCTTGGCCGCGAGCGTGCCGGCAACTTTGTTGGGAGGGCGCGGTGGCTGCCAGCGCTGCAACCCTGCGGGAGAGGACGCATAGCGGATGCCCTTGAACGCCAGCACACCCGGCGTCGTCTCGCTGCCCTCGAAGTTGCCGGCAGGCGCAGCGACCATGGGCGCTGCGATCGCGATTGGGCTTGCGCAACTCAGCAGCAACGCCATCAGCGTGAACTGGATTTTCATTGATCCTCCAAAGCGCTTCGTCGGAACATTTTGGACTCGCGCTGGTGGATAATCCATCGCAACGTCAACGGGTGATGAAACGGGGAACGACATGAATGTATTGCGGAGAGTCCTGCGCTGGTTTTTCGGTTTTGTGGTGGTGGGTCTTGCCGCAGCCTCGATGTGGTTTTGGTTCACTCCGGTAGGAATCAACAACTACGTCAATAAAATCACGATCCAGCTGGCTTTGGGTTCGCCGCAGGCCCTGACACAGGTCGGCATCATCGACGACACGTTACTCGACTTTCACAGCGGCAAACTCGACGATCAAACGATCGAACACGAGAAGAAGATGCTAGCCCGACTGCGCGATGCACGCGCCGGCCTCGACGATTACGGACCCGAGGGCCTGCAGGGTCAGGAACTGCTCACCTGGAAGATCACGGCCTGGTTTCTCGATGATCTCATCCGACAAGGCGAGTTCGAGCACTCGGGATACCGCGTCAACCAGATTTCCGGCGTGACAGTCGACACCCCGCAATTCCTGACCGACGGCCACGTCATCAAAAGTCCGCGCAGTGCCCGAAGATATCTCTCGCGACTGACCGAGTTCGGACGCGTGCTGCGGGAAGCCAAAGTCCGAGTCGAGGACGATCGTGCGAACGGTGTCGTGCCTCCGGATTTCGTGATTTCCCAGACACTGCTCGGCATGCGCTCATTCATCGAGGGCGGCGCCGAGAAGAACGCTCTCGTCACGACGCTCCCCGAGAAACTTGCGAAGGTCGACGGTCTCGACGAGGCAGAGCGTGCAGAGATCGTTACCAAGGCCAGGGAGCTTGTTCAGCGCGAGGTGATCCCGGGATATCAGGCGATGATCGCGCTTTTCGAGGACATGCAGCGCACCGCCAACCATGATGCAGGCATCTGGCGCCTGCCGCAGGGCGAGGCAATTTACGCCGCTGCGCTCAAGTCGAGCACGACCACCGAATAATGCCGACAACCCCAAGTTCACCCTGCCTACGCTGATGGTTCACGAGGGCTCACCCGGCCATCACTTTCAATTGTCGGCCGCGCAATTGATCGAGGGCGTGCCACTGCTGCGCAAGGTTTTCCCCTTCGGCGCTTATGCCGAAGGTTGGGCGCTGTATGCAGAGCGTCTCGCGAAAACGGATATGGGCATCTACGACTCGGATCCGCTCGGCGATCTCGGACGCTTGCAGGCCGAGATGTTCCGCGCTGCACGGCTCGTCGTCGACACGGGTCTGCATGCCAAGCGCTGGTCACGCGAGCAAGCCATCGAGTACATGGTGGCCAAAACAGGCATGACCGAGGCCGAAGTGACCCGTGAAGTGGAACGCTATGTCGTTTGGCCGGGTCAGGCCACGAGTTACAAGGTCGGTCAACTCGCCATCCTGCGCATGCGTGAACGCGCCGAACGCGCGCTGGGGCCGCGCTTCGACATCAAGGCCTTTCATGAAGTGCTGCTCATGAACGGTGGCATGCCGCTCGAGGTCCTCGACGGTGCCGTCGATGAGTGGATCTCCCGATCGGCATCCTCCAAGTCGGCTCCCTAGCGAGCGCAGCGCTCACGTAGCCTCGAGCGTCAAACCCCGCGCAAGGCGCTTTTCGGGATCGAAGAATGGCGGCACGGTCAGCGCAGCGCGGCGCAGGCCGAGGTCCGTCTCGATCTCGAGCGCGGTGCCGGCCGCGGGCGCGGCGCCCTCGAAGCGTACGTAACCGATGCCGCAGTCGAGCTGCGGGGATCGCGCCGACGAGGTGATGTGGCCGCGCGCACCGTTGGCCGCAAAAACCGCAGAGCCGCGTCGCGGCACCCCATCATCGCAACGCACTCCGCTCAGACGCAGCGCACGATCGCAATCGAGCAGCGCCGCTCGACCCATGAAATCGTCGCGATCCATGTCGACGAAACGACCGAGTCCCGCCTGCCACGGGTTGAGACTGCGATCGATGTCGGTGCCGTAGTCGAGAATACCGGCCTCGATGCGCCGCGCCGTCATCGAGGCGAGCGACGCTGCCCGCATGCCGAAGCGGGCGCCTCGATCCAGCAGACACTGCCATAGCGCGTCGTTGTGCCGCCCATCGATGGGCGTGTAGATCTCGAAGCCGAGTTCTCCGGTCCAGCCGGTGCGCGAGAGCACCACCGGCTGTCCCGCGATGTTGCTCGTCGCGACACCAAAGTATTTCCAGTCCGAACCCGGCGCCGGGTCGGCCACGGCCTGCAGCACCTCGAGCGAGCGCGGACCCTGGATCTGCAGCACCCAAACACCCGGGTCACCAACGCGCACATCGAGTCCTACTGCAAACGCCTCGAGCCAAGGCAGAAATTCGCCATCGGCCATGACATACCAAAAGCGATCCTCGGCGAGACGCATCAACACGCCGTCCATCAAAAGACCGCCGTCGGGGCCGCAGGCGAGTCCGTAGGCTGCGCGATTGACGGCAAGGTTGCCCGTGCGTCGTACCAAAACACGATCGAGCAACTTCACCGCATCGGGGCCACTGATCTCGAGCGGACGCTCCGGTACGTCGTAAAGCAATGCGTTGCGACGCAGCAGCCAATATTCATCGAGCGTGTTGCCGCCGAGGTCGAGCGGATAAAGACGCTGGTTGTAGACGCCATAACGCGCCGTCGGCGTGTCGTAGAACCGGAAGAACGGCGAGCGTAAATTGCGATGGCTCGAGATATTGAGGATGCCGCCAGCGACTTTGGGTGGGAGTGTCGTACTCATGCGCCCCTCAAATACTGAAGCCGCCAAGCTTGGTCTCGAGATACTCCTCGAGGCCCTGCCGCGCGCCTTCGCGACCGAGGCCGCTATCTTTGATCCCGCCGAACGGTGCCGCCGCACTCGTGGGGTTGATGTCGTTGATGCCAACGATGCCGAACTGCAAACCCTCGAACATCCGCATCGCCCGGCTCAGATTTTGCGTATAGACGTACGAGGCAAGCCCGTAGCCCGTGTCGTTCGCCATAGCGAGCACTTCCTGTTCGGTATCGAAGACGATGACGGGCGCCACCGGTCCGAAAGTTTCCTCGCGATAGATCCGCATGTCCGCGGTGACCTCGCTGAGTAGCGTGGGTGCGTAAAAGAAACCGCGGGCGAGATCGCCGTCGACGAGCCGTTTACCACCCGCGAGCAACTTTGCACCGCGCGCAATGGCGTCCTGAACCTGCAGATCGACTTTGTCGAGCGCTCGCTGACTGAACAAAGGACCGACCGTACTCGTCTCGTCCATGCCGTTGCCGACGCGCTGCGCCATCACGCGCTTTTGCAGGGTTTCGAGAAACGGTCCGGCAATGCTCCGCTGCACGAAAATACGATTGGGACTGATGCAGGCTTGCCCAGTGTTGAGAAACTTGACCGCCGCTGCGCCCTTGGCGGCGTGCACGGGGTCTGCATCATCGAAGACGATGAACGGTGCGTGTCCGCCGAGTTCCAACGACACACGCTTAAACTGCGCTGCAGCCCATTGGTAGAGCTTGCGTCCGACCTCGGTCGATCCGGTGAAGCTGATCTTTCGAACCCGTGGGTCGGTACAAAACACCTCGCCGACGGGCGCCGGATTCGCCGCCGTGACGAGATTTGCAACGCCGCGGGGCACACCCGCCTCTTCGAGAATGTTGAATACCGCGAGAGCGCAAAGAGGCGTGGTCTCGGCAGGCTTGAGCACGATGGTGCAACCTGCCGCGAGTGCCGGGGCGACCTTGCGGGTGATCATGGACACCGGATAGTTCCAGGGCGTGATGGCACAGACCACACCGACGGGTTCGCGTCGCACCAAGAATCGCTGGTCCACGCGAGCCGAGGGAATCGTCTCGCCGTAGACACGCTTGGCTTCCTCGGCAAACCACAGTAAAAAATCGGCGGCGTATTTCACTTCGGCATGAGCCATCTTGAGAGGCTTGCCCTGCTCGGCGGTCATGAGTCGTGCAAGCTCGTCGCGCTTCGACAGCATGAGCTCGTAGGCCCGATAAAGCTTGGCGGCGCGCTCGTAAGCGCCGCTTGCAGCCCAAGCAGGGAACGCGGCGTAAGCCGCACCGATAGCCGCACGCGCCTCATCGGCACCACCATCAAGCGCGCTGCCGATCTGCTCGCCCGTCGCGGGATTAAAAACTGCGAAGCGCATCGAGGAGCTCATCGGGTTTCTCCGTCATGATCGCGTGACCGGCGCCTTCGATCTCGACTACACGCTTGTCGGCGATCGCTTTCATGAGTTCTTTGGCCGCACGCGGCGGCGTCATGATGTCGCGCTTGCCGAGCACCAGCAAAACCGGGCACCTGATGCTGGCACAGGCCGTAAGCCCATTGGTGTACTCATTGCACGCTCGAAAATCCACGTGCATCACCCCGGCCTTTTGCCGCTGCATCAGCCGACGGTTGACGCCCTGGACCCAGAACCCGGGACCGGGACTGCCCGGGTAATGCGCCAGCGCAGAGTGCGACCAAAGATTGACCATGGTTTGCGCTGCAGCCTCGTCATCACGAGTGGCAGACAGCAGCTCGTCGGATACTTTCATCGGAAAAGCCGTGCCGACCAACACGAGCTTATCGAGGAGTTGCGGGTGGCGCGCTGCGCACTCCATGGCGATGAGAGACCCCATGCTGTGTCCGACGAGAGTGGCCTTCGACACGCCGACCGTCTGCAGCAATGTCGCAATCCAGTCGGCAAGCTGCTCGATGCTCTCGAGAGCGGGTCCCGCCGAGCGGCCGTGTCCCGGCAAATCGACGGCGAGCACCGCGCGACCGTGATGCGCGAAATATCGGCTCTGTAGCGCCCAGACGCTGTGATCGTGCTCGGCTCCATGAATGAAAACCATCGCCGGCAGTGAGGCATCGAAGGGCCTGCCGCCGGTGTAGATCCATGCCGTCTTACCATCGAGCGCGTACTGCATCGTCGGAACCTGCAGCGCTCAGCCTTTCTGCGACACGCGCAAGGCCTGCGCGATATCGTCGATGAGATCGGCGACGTCCTCGAGACCGATCGATAGTCGAATGGTGCCGGCACCGATTCCAGCGGCTTTCAAGGCCGCGTCGTCGAGACGGAAGTGCGTGGTGCTTGCGGGATGAATGACGAGCGACTTCGCATCGCCCACGTTGGCCAGATGCGACAGCAGTCGCAAGGACTCGATGAACTTGCGACCGGCGGCGCGCCCACCGCGGATTTCGAAAGTGAATACGGCCCCGCAACCGCGCGGCAAGATTTCTTTGGCGAGCGCGTGATCAGGGTGCGAGGACAATTCCGGATAGCTCACCGACTCTACTGCCGCATGCTCGGTCAAGAACTTCACGACTGCCCGTGTGTTGGCGATGTGACGCGCCATGCGCAGCGACAAGGTTTCGATACCCTGCAACAACTGGAACGCCGTCATCGGCGCCATGCAGGCCCCGAAGTCACGCAATCCCTCGCGCCGCGCCCGCAGCAGAAACGCCGCGACCGTGGACTCTTCCTGGAAATCCATCCCGTGAAACCCGGCGTACGGCTCGGTCAATTCAGGAAAACGCCCCGATGCTTCCCAATCGAAAGCCCCGCTATCGACCAGCAAACCACCAATCGCAACGCCATGACCGCCCAAAAATTTCGTGGCCGAATGACAGACGAGATCGGCACCGTGATCGAATGGCCGCAACAGATAGGGCGTGGTGAAAGTGCTGTCGACCAGCAAGGGCAGCCCGTGTTCGTGAGCAATATCGGCGACGGCACGTACATCGAGTACGTCGAGCCCGGGATTACCGAGCGTCTCGCCAAACAGGATTTTGGTGTTGGGGCGAATTGCCGTGCGCCAAGCCTCGAGGTCACGGGGATCGACGAAGGTGGTGTCTATGCCAAATCGGCGCAATGTATAGTGCAACAGATTGTGCGAGCCGCCGTAAATTGCCCGACTCGCCACCACGTGCGAACCCGCACTGGCGAGCGTCGTGATCGCAAGATGCAGTGCTGCCTGCCCGCTCGCCGTGGCGATCGCGCCCACCCCGCCATCAAGCGCGGCGATACGCTCCTCAAGCACGGCATTGGTAGGATTGGAAATGCGCGAATAGACGTGCCCCGCCCGCTCCATGTTGAAGAGCGCAGCGGCGTGATCGCTGTCGCGAAACACGTAGGCCGCGGTCTGAAAAATCGGCGTGGCTCTGGCGCCCGTCACCGGGTCGGGCTGTTGGCCTGCGTGCAGGCTGAGGGTGTCAAACCCAGGTTCGCGTGGCGAGCTCAACGATCACCCCTGCGTCGAAACGGCTGTCGCCTTTAGTGTGGGAGGCGAAACTCTAACATCAATCGCGTGTGGGTTTGCCGACGGCCCGCGGCTGCGCGGGAGAATGCTCGACCATGAGGCGAGTAGACGCTGCCTCGCCAACGCCACGCGCTGATAGCAGGCACAGGATTCGTTTCGCAATCGCTCCATGTCGTTGACCACGATGGCGCCGCGAAACGTGGCCAGAATTCCCTCACGCCGCCACTCCTCGATGAGCAGGGCAACAGTTTCCCTGCGGGTGAGTAGAAAAGTCCCGATTCGTTTTTGCGTGAGCGTCAGTGGCTCCAGAGCGGGAAAAACTTGGTGGGCTTCGATCAAGACTCTGGCAAGTCGCTGCTTGAACGAGTGCGCAGAACAGCACACCGCGTTCGTGTTGGCGATGTCGGTGATCACGCCGAGGCCACAATGGAAAAATGCGTCGCGCGCATGGCCCGCCATGGCGCCCCACAGGTCTTGCTCCGAAATCTGGACTGCATATCCCCTGCGCACCACACTCACGAGATATTCGGATTCGGAAGCCCAAACCGACTGCACGCTACCCTTGACGGGACTCGGCTTTTGGGATGCGAGCCTCACGATGTGCGGATGTCCTGCAAACCACGACAACGCCGACCCGCCACGATCCGCCTTCACGCTTACTGCGAGAACGCAGTCGATGGGTGGAGCAGCCCCCATTTCGACCGGACAGTGTTGTCGTAAATAGGAGCTAGGCGTAAGCCTAGTCATACGACTATGTCTTCGAATGCAGAGCGTGTTGAGATTTATTCGGGTATTCAGCGCCGTAGACGGTATTCCGTCGACGAGAAGCTGAGGATCTTGCAGGAAGCCTCTCGGCCTGGGATCACGATTTCCTATGTGGCTCGGCAGCATGGTATTTCTCCCTCCCTGTTGTTTCACTGGAGACGGCGCATGGCCGAGGGCGGTAAGGAAGCGATCCGGGTCGATGAGGAAGTCGTTGGTTCCTCGGAGGTCAAAGCCCTCGAGAAGCGCATCCGGGAACTCGAGCGCGTCTTGGGCAAGAAAACTCTGGAGAACGAGATTCTCCGAGAGGCCGTGAAGGTTGCACACGAAAAAAAACTGATCTCGCGCTTGCCGTCATTGCCCGACGAGGGTTCGCTGTGAAGACGGTCGCCGATACGCTCGGCGTCTCTCGCTCTCAGCTTCACTCGCGTCTTCGCGAAGGGAGTCGCCCGCGAGGGCGATATCAAAAGACGGAGGATGACGAGATCTTGGCGGCCATTAGAACGCTGGCGGATGATCGGCCGACGTACGGGTATCGCCGGATCTGGGCACTGCTCAATCGACAGCGTGAAAGCGCAGGCCTTTCCAGGCTCAACCACAAGCGCATTTATCGGCTGATGTCGCAGAACGGCCTCTTGCTGCAGCGCTACACAGGGAAACCACCTGGAAGAGCCCACGACGGGCAGATCATCACGATACGTTCGAACCTTCGATGGACTTCCGACGGTTTTGAAATCCCCTGCTGGAGCGGTGAGAGCGTTCGTGTCGCCTTCGCGCTCGACACCTGCGATCGCGAGGTCATTTCGTGGGTGGCGACGACCGGCGGTATCTCTGGGGAAATGATCCGCGATCTGATGATCGAGAGCGTCGAGCGGCGCTTTGGCGGCCATCAGACCCCGCATCCGGTGGAGTGGCTCTCGGACAATGGCAGCTGTTACCGCGCCCACGAGACCGTCTCCTTCGCCCAGTCGATCGGCCTCGTGCCATGCTTTACGCCCGTACGATCGCCGCAGTCGAACGGCATGGCGGAGTCGTTCGTGAAAACGTTCAAGCGAGATTATGTTTACGTTCATGATCGCCCGGATGCACAATCGGTCTTGGCGCAACTTCCGCGGTGGTTCGAGGATTACAGTGAGAACCATCCGCACAAAGCCCTGCGAATGAAGTCACCCCGTGAGTTCATCCGCAGCGTCCATCAACCGGCAGCCAACTGTCCGGTCTGATGGGGGCAACTCCAACTGACTAGGCAGGAAAATTTGTAACCGACGAATAGCGATTAGGGGGGCTGGATGACCGAGTCTTGGGTTGTGATATTTACCAGCACTCGAACGTCCGAAGA
>RGYP01000520.1 GCA_010031985.1 Gammaproteobacteria bacterium | reverse complement strand
GTTGCGCGCATACGGTGTCAAGACGCCGATCGAGGTGCTTCCGACCGGCTTGCCGGCAGGATGCTTCGCACCAGGGCACGGGGCTAACTTCAGAGAAGCCCACGGTATTGATCCGCGGCGCCCAGTGGCGCTTTTCGTCGGTCGTGTGGCGTACGAGAAAAATATCGATTTCTTGGTTCATATGCTTGCGCGCCTGCGAATCAAGGTTCCCGATGTACTGCTGATCATTGCGGGCGAGGGCCCTGCTGAGTCGCACATTCGTCAACTCGTGAGCTCGCTAGGACTTGATTCGAACGTACTCTTCAAGGGCTACATGGATCGCACGACGACGCTACTCGACTGCTACAACTCTGCCGATGTTTTCGTGTTCGCCTCACGTACCGAGACGCAGGGCCTCGTACTGCTCGAGGCGATGGCGCAGGGCACGCCGGTCGTCTCGACCGCAGTCATGGGCACGGCGGATGTGCTCGCGGGCGTGAAGGGAGCAGTCGTAGTTCCCGAAGAAATCGAAGCATTTGCGCTCGGCGTCGCGAGCGTGCTGCGCAACCCCGAGCGGCGAGCGGCGCTCTCTGCACATGCGCGGGAGGACGCTCTGCGCTGGTCATCGAAGCATATGGCCGAGCGCTTGCTGCGGCTCTACGAGCGCGTGATCGAGGCCGAGGACATACCTGTTTCGCCACACACTGAGGTGATCTCATGACGATCTTCGTGAGGGTCGATCAGGCGGAGCAGCGGCTTTGCGCATTGGCGAATGCAGCCTGTCGTCGACGCACGGTGAGAGCGCTTTTTCGTGCTGGTGCCGTTTGCGTTGCTGGTTGCCGCATCGCGCGTCGTACTGGGTTTGCATTACCCGACCGATGTTCTGGCAGGCGCCACGTTGGGCGCGCTGATCGCTGCAGCGAGCGAAGTTATCTTCTGGTGACTGAGCTTGCCGTCAGGTGAGCAGGCGGCGCAGTAGCCCTGCGTACATCCGATGCAGCAGGTCGATTTCTTCGATGCGGATGCCTTCGTTCACCTTGT
>RGYP01000519.1 GCA_010031985.1 Gammaproteobacteria bacterium | reverse complement strand
CGGCCGGGGAGAGTCCGTGCAGGCGCTGCATCATCGGCGCCTGGAAGGCCGAGTAACCGTATCCGACCATGGCGACGATGGAGGTGGCCGCCGCCATGTACCAGAAACTCGGTTTGTCGAGCAGCAAACGCCAGGTGGCGACGATGCCCGTTCGCTCTGCCGTCGGCATACCCGGGGGGTCGGAGTAGCCTCGTGGCGGCTCGCGGACCGTGACGAACACCAGCAAGCCGAACAAAACGCCCGGAACACCGAGCGCCAGAAAAGCAAAGCGCCACCCGAAGTGGCTACCCCAGCCCAACATCTCGGGCAGGTGGCCCAAGGCAAAGAAATCGAGGACGCGTACCACGGTGGCGTCGGGCAATTGACCGAGGGGACCGCCGATCAGGAAGGCGAGGGCTGTGCCGAGCATCACGCCCATCGAGTAGGTCGAGAGCGCTTTGCTGCGACCCGCGGGCCGATAGTAGTCGGCGATGACCGAGTTCGAGGGCGGGTTGCTACCCGCTTCGCCGATGGCGACGCCGATGCGGGCGATGAGCAGGAACAGAAAGCCGGTCGCAAGGCCGCAAAGCGCGGTCATCAGCGACCACAGGGCGATACACAACGAAATGATGGCGATGCGGTTGTAGCGGTCGGCTGCGAGCGCGATGGGAATGCCCATCAGCGCATAAAAAAGCGCGAACGGTGGGCCGGCAAGAAAGCCGAATTGCGTGTCGGTCAGACCGAACGTGGAGATGACCGGCTGCGCAAGTACGCCAAGCAAAGCACGGTCGATGAAATTGAGGGTGTAGACGGCCGTCAAGGTCAGCAGCACGTACGCCCGATAGCGCGCGCTGCCAAAGTCGATTCCCTGTGGAGTCTGTTCGGTGGTGCTCATGCGCCGAATATAGCCCTTTCAAAGAAATTAGGACACTTCGGGATCCTGCGGTTGCTGTTCCGATCGGCGTGCGTTTGAGCGTTATGCCCTCATCCGTGCGCCGCGCGGGTCCCAGACGGGCTCGGCGAGGATTTGCGCCGGGTGGG
>RGYP01000518.1 GCA_010031985.1 Gammaproteobacteria bacterium | reverse complement strand
GCAAGCGCTAGCGCTTGCGCTTAGGGTCCGCTGGAGGTCGGCGCGCCATCGTTTTCGATCCGACTGACTTTGTCGTCGGCGAAGTAGATGGTCAGTCGTTGGCGCGTGGGTTTGTCACCCTTGCCGAGATCGAGGGAGTAGAGATAGTCCCAACGATCGCGATCGAAAGCGTCTGGCAGCATCGGCGTGCCGAGCAGGAAGCGCACCTGCGCGCGGGTCATCCCTTCCTTGACCTGCACCACTTGGCGCGCATCGAGGAAGTTTCCTTGTTGTACCGTCATGCGGTAGACGCAGCCCCCCAGAAAGACCGACCCGGCGAGCAGGCCGAGAACCAACGAGCGGGAAAATGGCAGGCGCGAGGCGGCTTGGAACATAATCGCGATTCTAACCGAAAGGGCGGGGTTCGACGTGGAAGGCAACGATCTGCGCAAGGCGGGACTGAAGGTGACGCTGCCTCGCGTCAAGATTCTCGAGATTCTCGAGCACAGTGGGACTCGCCACCTGTCGGCCGAGGACATCTATCGCAAGCTCGTCGATACCCGCGAGGACATCGGGCTTGCCACGGTGTATCGCGTGCTCACTCAGTTTGAGGCGGCGGGCCTCGTCACGCGCCATCACTTCGCCGATGGCATGGCGGTGTTCGAGCTCAACGCCGGGGCGCACCACGATCACATCCTGTGCCTCGACTGCGGTCGGGTGGAGGAGTTCGTCGATGCCGGGATCGAGGAGCGTCAGACCGCCGTAGCGGACAAATTCGGCTTCGCGATCAGCGACCACGCCCTCGTGATCTACGGGCACTGCCGGAAGACGAACTGCCCGCATCGCGGGGCGCCGACGAACGACTGAGTGCAGCGCCGGCCTCGAGCATCTCGGACGCATGTTCGCGCGCCTTGTCGGTGATGGTGACGCCACCGAGCATGCGAGCGATTTCTTCGATGCGTGCATCTTGCTCGAGCGTCACCACCTGCGTACGAGTGGTGCGGCCATCGGTCAATTTAGATACGCGAAGGTGACGATTGCCTAGCGCGGCGACCTGTG
>RGYP01000517.1 GCA_010031985.1 Gammaproteobacteria bacterium | reverse complement strand
GTAACGAATTTCATAGGCAATGCCGTTGCGACAATCGTCGTCGCTCGTTGGGAGAACGCTCTGGACCAGGGCGTCATGAATAAAGTTCTTGGAAGACAAGATTCTTAAAGTATTACCGCAGAGGGTCTGATATGTGTAAATCAAACGGGTTAGAGAAATCATCGTATGGAAAGACACTCATTTCCATATGGGTGGCCTCGCTCATTTCGATGTCTGGCGCTGTTGCTCAGTCCCAGCAGAAAACGGATTCGCCCCCTGCGACGGTTGATGATCTGCAAGAGGTCGTCGTAATCGGCTCTCAAATCAAGGGGCGCATCACCGAGGCGGTGCCGGTAACGCTGATCACGGAAGCAGATCTACAGTCGATAGGCGCCGTCAGCGGTGACGATCTCTTCCGAAGTATTCCGCAGTTTGCCGACACGAATTTCAACACTTCAAACAGCGCTCAAACCACGAACGCAGCCCGTGGCGATGTGGGTTCCGCCGATCTTCGTACGCTCGGTATTGGTAATACTTTAGTACTCATTAACGGACGACGAACCGTTAACCACCCGACAAGCCAGGCTCTGACCAATACGAACTCCGTCCCAGTGTTGACGTACAACACCAATGCGATCCCGGGAACCGGCCTCAGCAGGATCGAAGTCCTGCTGGACGGCGGTGCCGCGCTATATGGCTCCGACGCCGTGGCGGGTGTAGTAAACACCGTCACCAAAAAAATGCAGGATGGAGTGAATGCATCAGTTCAATATGGCGGTGCAGAGTCTACTCACCTCCGTGAACTTCAGGTCAATCTATCTGGCGGTAAAAATTTCTCATGGGGAAACATCTCGGGCACCTTCGAGTACACCGACCGTCAAGCAATGCTGGCGGAAGACTCCATCCTTACGGCGTACGACGATCGACGTCCGCTGTTCGCTAACTATCCCAACTACGCTGCGCTGACGGGGTCTGACACGCGAAATACACGAGGGGTATGGCCTAACCTCTTCACCAACGGCCAAATTCGTGCAGGCACGACCACCCTAACTAGCACAGCCGGAGCGTTCC
>RGYP01000516.1 GCA_010031985.1 Gammaproteobacteria bacterium | reverse complement strand
CGCCATCAAGAAAGTGAACATCGACATCGGTCGCAGCCAGGTGCTCGCGATGATCGGACCGTCGGGCTGCGGCAAGTCGACCTTCCTGCGTTGTCTCAATCGCATGAACGACACCATCGTCGGCGCGCGGGTCGAGGGGCGGATCGAACTCGACGGCCAGGACATCCACGACAAGCGTCAAGACGTGGTGCAACTGCGGGCGCGGGTCGGCATGGTCTTCCAGAAGCCGAACCCATTCCCGAAATCGATCTACGAAAACGTGGCCTACGGGCCGCGTATCCATGGACTCGCCGCAGATCGCGCCGAGCTCGACGAGATCGTGAATACGAGCTTGCGCCGCGCGGGCCTTTGGGAAGAGGTGAAGGACCGGCTCAACAATCCGGGTACGAGTCTGTCTGGCGGTCAGCAGCAGCGCCTCTGCATCGCGCGCACCATCGCCGTGAATCCCGAGGTGATTCTGATGGACGAGCCTTGCTCGGCGCTCGATCCGATCGCCACCGCCCGCATCGAAGATTTGATCGACGAGTTGCGCGAGAGCTACGCGATCTGCATCGTCACGCACTCGATGCAGCAGGCCGCGCGCGTTTCGCAGCGCACGGCGTATTTCCATCTTGGCGATCTGATCGAGGTCGGTGAGACCGACAAGATCTTCACCAACCCGCAAGCCAAGTTGACCGAGGACTACATCACGGGTCGGTTCGGCTGACGCGCAGCCACTCCGTCGCTGGCCCCTCTTTGCGATCGAAAGCGTCGCGGGTTGCCGATCAATCTTTGACGAGGGACTGCGGCACCACAGCGCGGCGCGTATGACGTCCGCGCAACGATAGCCGCCATACGCTTGTCATGAATCCGTCACGGTGCTGTCACACGTGACCCCTACATTTGCGCTTCCCTTTTCGGGCGGATTCCACGGCCCTGACGGAGCGTCTTCAAATGCAAACCCTCGACAAGCGCAAGAACCTGTTGTTACTGGCCGCCACCGTGGCGTCACTCGCCGGTTGCGGCTCGGAGGAGATCGCCTCGCCGGGCAGTGGCGGCAACGTCACGGTG
>RGYP01000515.1 GCA_010031985.1 Gammaproteobacteria bacterium | reverse complement strand
GGCAAAGCCCTGCTCTCTCAAAGAATTGCTATCGGCGTCCGACGTCGTCAGTCTGCACGTGCCGCTGCTGCCATCAACCAAAAACATGATTGGTCGCGAGCAGTTGGCGATGATGCGTCGCGGCGGCGTCGTCATCAATGCGGCTCGCGGTGGCGTACTCGATGAAGAGGCCGTCATCGATTCACTACGTAGCGGACATCTCGGCGGTGCCGCGCTCGACGTATTCGACACCGAACCCCTCGACGCCGTGCGCGGCGCGCGCTTCGCCGAAACTCCCAACCTGTTGCTGACGCCACACATCGCAGGCGTCACTGAAGAATCCAACGTCCGCGTCAGCGAACTGATTGCACGTCGGGTGCTCGGGCACCTTTCGAGCACTTAGCGTTCACAGAGAGTTGCTAGGGCGAGGGCGGCAAGCCCGTCGATGCCACGCGACCGATCGACGCGTCGTACGCGCGCCAATCGTCGGTCACTTTTTCTTCGTCGATGAGCGTGCGTCGCACGATCTTTCCTTTGACCAAATATTGGGCGGTGCGCGAACGGTAGCGTCCATCGTCACTCAGCGACACGATCTGGTGCATGTACATGTCGGAACCGTCCTTGTATTCCATCAGCAGTACCGCGCTGCGCCCGGTGGTATCGCCCGGGACATCCATCTTCCAAGCATCGAGTCGGGCGTTGCCGAAATGGATCTTGCCGTCGCGAATCTCGCCGTAGTTTTCGAGCGCTTCGACCGGCTTGCTGGCCGGCCTGTAGACGTTGGTTTGGTGATATCGCAATTGGCCGTCTCCGGGTACGACTCGCATGATGATCTCGGCCGGAAACTCCTAGACAAGACGCCCGTCAGACTCGACCCGACGAAACGTCCCGCGCCAAACTCCCGCTTGTTTCGCGATGTGCGGCGCGCGCCGGCGAGTGAACAGCAGCCAGCTGAAGCCGTCGATTTCGCCACGGATATCGCAGAAAGGCCGTGAGAGGTTGAAATCGTCGCGACTCATCTTCGCAACCCGCGCCGGGTCGAGGGGATCACGGTCGTACCGCGCCTCTGAA
>RGYP01000514.1 GCA_010031985.1 Gammaproteobacteria bacterium | reverse complement strand
TACCAGGTGTCGTTCGCGTCTTTGACCGCGCCGATGTAGCTGGTGGTATCGAACGAGGCATCGACCACCTTCGGATCGGCGGCCGTGCGGCCGGTCTCGTTGGCACCGTTGGTGAAACCACCACTCAGCGACGCGGTGAAGGTGGAGGTATTGTTGTTCGCCGCGACGTTGAAGGTGGCTGCGACCTGATCGGCCGTGAGGCCACTCGTGCCGATGAACGGCGTCGAGCCGCACTGCATGGCGACCGAGCGGAACACCGGCGGACCGATCTTGTCGACCGCTGCGTTGGTGCCGATGATGTTCGCACCGTTCAAGCGCAGACAGGCGATCGGCGTCGTCACCACGCCGTTGACGAGCGAGGCGTCGGCCTGGCCGCGGAACAACATCGCGGCCGTATTGGCGATCGAATTGCGATGCACGAACGTGAAGTTCGCGAGGCGCATGAAGGTGCGCGGGGTCTGATCCTCGAGCGCGTTGGCGCTGTCGAGTTCGACCATCGAATCGCCGTTGTTGTCTTTCTGCACGGCGATCACGTACTGGATGCGACCGCGGTAACCCACGTCGAGATCGAGGTTGTCGTCGTCGGCGCCCGTGAATACCAGCCACTTCGCGTCGTGCGTACCACCAAAGAATTCGACGGCATCGTCCGAACTGTTGTGCGACTGGACGTACTGGATAGTCGTGCCACTGCCGACGCCACCCGTCGTGAGCGCCTGCAGCTCCGAGTTGCCCGAGAGTACGTAGCCCGAGTAACGAATTTGCACGTAGCGCAGCGTGCCGCTGTTGTCGGTGGGGGTCGCTCCGCCGTAGTAGGCCGGATCCACGGCGCCCTCGACCTGACGTTCGCAGGCCGCCGTGCCCGGCGTCGCGTTCGGTGCAACCGTGCAGTCGGTGATCGGCGCGCGTCCCGAAAGCACCACCCCACCCCACTGGCCTTGCGAGAGGTCGTTGCTCAAGCCGAGTACGTTGTCGCGGCTCGTAAAGACGATAGGCTGAGTCGCCGTGCCTGCGGCATTGATCCGGTTGCCACGATTGACGTGCAACCAGGAC
>RGYP01000513.1 GCA_010031985.1 Gammaproteobacteria bacterium | reverse complement strand
GCCGTCAACTCGAAACCGCCATCTTCGAGATGACGAATTCTTTGAAACGTACCGACATTCGCTTGGTAGAGCGGCGTAAGTCGGGTGCCGACCTGCCCGTATTTGGGTCCCTGCAACCACCAGAACACCACACCGTCGTCGCTACGATAGTGCAGCTTGCGATAGAGCAGGTTCGGATCCAGGTTCGCCGCGGGACGCGACGGGGAAGCAAACGCCTCCCCGCCCGTCATCACGGCCGCCATGGCCCCGACCGCTCCGCCGAGAAGATCTCTGCGGTCGATCGTCATGGCTCCCCCGTCAGAAGCGATAGCTCGCAGTCACCCCGAATTGACGCTTGTTCGCCAGCACCGCCTCAGAGGCCGCGAGCTGGAAGAAGAACGGATCGGCCGCGCTGTCGCTGTTGTAACGCGAGGCTTCGAGTGTGTCGTCGTCGAACAAATTGTTGACGAACACCGAGACGTCCCAAGCCTCCGTTCTCATGCCCACCCGTGCGTTGGCGCGAATCTGAACCGGAACGTAGGCGAAGTTGACGATGCTGTCGTAGCGCTTGCCGATGTAGGTCATGTCGCCACGCGCATACCAGCTGCGCTCACCCGCCAGCTTGTCCTCGTGCTGCAGGAACAGCGCGCCGCTGAAGTCGGGAACGAGCGGGAACTTGAAGCCCTTGGCGTCGGTTTTGCCGAAGAATCGCAGCGGCAACGCCTCGTTCAAGGCCTTGGTGATCTCGGTGTCGGCATACGCAATGCTGCCACCGAAGGTCAGCTTGTCGGTCAGGCTGACGGCGCCGTCGATCTCGAGACCGCGCGTGTTGCTGTCACCCGCAGCAAAAGGCACCGCGTTGAAGTTCTCGCCGGAGGGTGCCGGCAAGTTGGTGATCACGCCGTCGCCGTTGAGGTCGACCTGCACCGAACGAACGCCCTGACGACCCACCCACTCGAGGTAGTACACCGACGCGTTCATGTACCAGCTGCCATCTTCGGCGCGATGCTTGATGCCGAATTCATAGTTCTCGACTTCCGCTTCGGGCGCCGTCGAGCTCACGCCGTTTTT
>RGYP01000512.1 GCA_010031985.1 Gammaproteobacteria bacterium | reverse complement strand
CCTTCAGCGAGGCGGTCGCGACCTTGTTGCACGACTTGATTGACGGCCGAGGCCCCTGCACCCCGCTTGACGGCGATCGAGCGCAATAGTTGCAGGCCCCAACCAAAGAAAGGGATGTACATGAGTTCGTGCTTGAGCACGATCACTTTGGGAGGCCCGACGAGGAATTGGCCGAAGGTTTCCCATGCAGAGGAATGTTTCCAGTAGGCGATGTGTGGTTCGGGAGGGATGTTTTCGCTGCCCTCGACGGTGTAGGTGAGCCCGCAGGTCAGGCGCAACACGTCAAAGATTCGCGCGGCATACCATTCGATCAGCACGAAGCGTTCGGCATGCGGAAAAAAGCCGCCCACGAGCACGAAGAACATCGCGTAGCCGAGGGTCCACACGAACAGGAAAGAGGTGAAGATCAGCGAGCGCAGCAGCTGCACGTCGCGCCTCGTATCAACCCGGCAGTCGCGAGAGATCGGCCACGCCCGAGAACAGACCGCGCACCCGTGCCACCAGCGCAAGCCGGTTGGCGCGCAGCGCTGGATCGGGATCGTTGACCATCACGTCGGTGAAGAAGGCGTCGATCGCCGGGCGCAATCCGGCCAGCGTTTCGAGAGCGGCGTCGTAACGCCTGCCGGCCAAGTCCGACTCGACCTTACCGGCCACTGCTTCGATCGCTTCGTGCAGCGCGCGTTCTGCCGCCGCACTCAGCAGGCTCGCGTCTACTCGGGCGGCAGCGCTCTGCGCGGCCGACTCGGCGCCCGCGGATTTTTTGAGGATGTTGGCGATGCGCTTGTTGGCTGCGGCAAGGCTCTCTGCTTCGGGTCGCTTGCGGAAGCTGGCGAGCGCCTGCATTCGCGCCTCGAAATCGAGCGGTCGGCTGCCGCCCGTGGCGAGCACGGCATCGAAGGACTCTGCCGGGAAGCCGGCATCGAGATAGTACGCGCGCATGCGTTCTTGAACGTAGGCCAGCACTTCGCTCGCGGTGTCGGCCGATTTGACTGGCTGCGCCGCGACAGCCGCTGCGACCAGTTCAGCGAGATCGAGGTCGAAGCGGCCTTCGAGCACGATGCGGAACACGCCGATGGCAGC
>RGYP01000511.1 GCA_010031985.1 Gammaproteobacteria bacterium | reverse complement strand
GTTTCCGCAAGAGCAGCGGCTGCCGAACGGACAAACCGTGGTGCTCAATTTTCTCTCATCGAGCACCTCGAAACCCGAGACCGACCGCTGGAGCCTCGATCTTCGGCAGAGCCTCATTTCTTGGGATAACTGGGTGGCCATCAAGCGCGCGAGTCGCCAAGTGGCGCAGGCCGAGGCCGACTTCCAAGCGGCCGAGCAGCAACTCATCCTGCGCGTCGCCGACGCCTACTTCAACGTGCTCGCGGCGCAAGACACGGTGGAGGCTCAGTCCTCATCGCTCGAAGCGATCTCGCGTCAGCTCGAACAGGCCGAAAAGCGTTTCGAGGTCGGCCTGATCGCCATCACCGACGTGCAAGAAGCCAAGGCCGCGCGCGACAGCGCCGCCGCAGCGGTCATCGCGTCGAAGCGTCAACTCGCCTCGGCCGAAGAATTGCTACGCGAAATCACGGCCGAAAAATATTCCAAGCTCGCCAAGCCGGGCGATGCCATGCCGCTCAAGTCGCCCGATCCCGCCGACGAAGCGCAGTGGGTCGAGCGTTCGATGGATCAAAATCTCGCGCTCGTTTCCAGCCGACTGGCTGCCGACATCGCGCGCGACAACGTGCGTGCGGCTTTCGGCGGGCATCTGCCCGAGCTCGATCTGATCGCGAGCAAGAGCAAAGTAGAAACCACGAGCCCGATCAACTTCTCGAGCGGCAACGTCGGCACGCGCATCAACGACAGTGCCGACGAAAGCTACTCGCTGCAGGTGACGATGCCGCTATTCAGCGGTGGCGCCGCGCAGTCGCGTGTTCGCCAGAGCGAGTATCAATGGCGAGCGGCGCGTGAACGCTTGACCCGCGTCTCGCGCCAGACCGAGCGTCAGGCACGCGATGCCTACCTTGGCGTGATCAGCGAAATTTCGCGCGTGAATGCGTTGCGACAAGCCCTGGAGTCGAGTCAGACGGCACTCAAGGCGACCGAGGCCGGCTATGAAGTGGGCACGCGAACGGCGGTCGATGTGCTCGAGGGTCGCCGCAGCCTCGCGCAGGCGCAGACCAACTATGCTCGCAGCCGCTACGACTACATCCTGAACGTGCT
>RGYP01000052.1 GCA_010031985.1 Gammaproteobacteria bacterium | reverse complement strand
GAGTCGCAGGCAAATCGCCTCGCCCAAGCCACCCTCACGCCCGGCGCCCGTGACGAGCGCAACCTTGCCGGCAAGACGCGGGCCCATCATCTGCCTCCGCCGCCGCGCGCAAGGTCGTCGTCGGTGCCATGCGGGCCTTCGCCATGGCGGATGCACGCCACCTGACGCAGGCCGTCGAAGCGGGTCATCTTTGGTTCCTGCTGCGCGCAGCGCTCGATCGCCTTGGGGCAGCGTGTGCGAAACACGCAGCCCGAGGGCGGCGCGAGCGGCGATGGCAGCTCGCCCCCCAAGGTGGTGCCGAGTCGCCGCGGCTGCACGTCCGGGTCGGGAATCGGCACGGCATCGAGCAGCCCGCGGGTGTAGGGATGCGCGGGAGCCTCGTACAGCGAACGCGTCGGTGCGAGCTCCACCGGCTTGCCGAGATAAAGCACGATCACCCGATCGCAAAGGTGTCGCACCACGGCAAGGTTATGACTGACGAAGAGGATGCTCATGCCGAAGTCGCGCTTCAGGTCCTGCAGCAGGTTGACGATCTGCGCCTGAATCGAGACGTCGAGCGCACTCACCGGCTCGTCGCAGACCAATAATTTTGGTCGCAGCACCATTGCACGGGCGATGCCGATCCGTTGGCACTGACCACCGCTGAACTCGTGCGGATAGCGATTGACCACATCGGCCGGCAATCCCACGCGCTGCAGCATCTGAGTGACTTCGTCACGACGCTGCGTACGACTCATCTGCGGGGCGTGCACGCGCAGGGGCTCTGCCACGATCTCGCCGACCGTCAATCGTGGGTCGAGACTCGCGAGCGGATCCTGAAAAATGATCTGCATGTCGCGGCGCAGCGGGCGCATGGCCGCGACGGATTCGGCTTCGATGGCCCGCCCGAGCCACACCACTTTGCCCGACGTTGCCGGCAAGAGACGCAAAATCGTGCGCGCCAAGGTTGACTTGCCACAGCCCGATTCGCCGACGATACCGAGCGCCTCGCCGATGCCGAGCTCGAGGTCGACGCCATCGACCGCCCGCAAATCGCGCTTGCGACGGAACAGGCCGTCGCCCACCTTGAACCAGACGCGAAGATCACGCAGCACAAGCAACGGCGCTTTCGCCTCGGGTTCGCTCACGAGTCGCTCCCAGCGGTATTCGTCGATACCTGCGCGTGATGGCATGCGACCCGAGGCCAAGATTTCGCAAGCTCCGGACGTTGTCGACCGCAAAGTTCGGTGGCGAGGTCGCAGCGCGGATGGAATGCGCAGCCCGCGGGCAAACTGCGCGGATTCGGCGGTTGGCCGGCGATCGCTTGCAAGCGCGCCGTTTCTGGCGCATCGAGTCGCGGCATCGATGCCAGCAACGCCCGCGTGTAGGGATGCTGCGGCGACTTCAACACCTGATCGACCGTACCGAGCTCGACGATGCGACCGCCGTACATCACGGCCACCCGATCGGCGACGCCCGCCACCACACCGAGATCGTGCGTGATCAGTGCCATTGCCATGCCGCGCGCGCGCTTGAGCTCAGCGAGCAAAGCGAGAATCTGAGCCTGGATGGTCACATCGAGAGCGGTCGTGGGTTCGTCGGCAATGAGCACCGCCGGATCGCAGGCGAGCGCGATGGCAATCATCACCCGCTGGCGCATACCGCCCGACAACTCGTGGGGATATTGATCGAGACGTCGCTCGGCGTCGGTAACTTGAACCTGACGCAGCAGATCGAGGGCGCGCGCCCGCGCACGCTTCGGCGTCACGCCTTGGTGATGAATGACCGACTCTGCGATCTGCTCACCGACCTTGAGGTGCGGCGTCAGCGAGGTCATCGGATCCTGGAAGATCATCGCGAGCTTCGAACCACGCAAAGAATTCAGTGTCTGCGAACTCGCCATGCGTCCCTCGACGATCAGCGGTTCACCCTGCAGTGCAGCCGAACCGCGCAAGCGCGCATTGGCCGCCAATAGACCCATGATCGCCAAAAACGACTGACTTTTCCCCGCCCCCGACTCGCCGACCACGCCCACGCACTCGCCGGCACGCAGCTGAAGGGAGAAATCGTTGACCGCTGCAACGTCGCCTTCGGGAGTGGCGAAGGTGACGCCCAAGCCCGCGATGTCGAGCGCCGGAATGTCGTCCCGCAGGCTCATCGGTCACGCGGGTCCAGGGCATCCCGAAGCCCGTCGCCGAGAAAGTTGAAGCACATCAGCAGCGTCACCAGAAAACCGGCGGGCACCAAAAGCATCCACACCGCTGACTCCATTTCTTGGGCGCCCTCGTTGATCAGGCTGCCGAGACTCGCTTGCGGCTCCTGCACGCCGAGCCCGAGAAAGGACAAAAAGCTCTCGAAGAGAATCATCTGCGGGATGGTGAGGGTGGCGTAGATGATCACCGGTCCCACCACGTTCGGTACGATGTGCCGCAGCAAGATGCCGGGAGTACCCACGCCACTCGCCAACGCCGCCTCGATGAACTCCTTGCGCTTGATCGACAGGGTCTGCCCGCGAACGATGCGTGCCATGGTGAGCCACCCAACCGCGCCGATCGCGAGAAACAGCACGTAGATATTGCCGCGTTCGAACAACGTCGAAAGGATGATGACGATGAAGATGTAGGGCAAGGAGTACAAGATGTCGACCACGCGCATCATGAGATTGTCGATGCGTCCGCCCAAGTAACCCGCCGTCGCTCCCCACAAGACTCCGATGAAGAGGGATACCAGCGTCGCCAGCAGCCCGATCTGCAAAGAAATTTGGACGCCAGCAAGCGTGCGTACGTACAGATCGCGTCCGAGCCGATCCGTCCCCAGCCAATGATCGTTCGGTGCACCGGGCGGCACCGCCATGTGATCCCAATCGATGGCGTCGAACGCATGGGGTGACAACGACGGCCCGATGAACGCCAGCAAGGTGATCAATAAAATGAGCGTGGCCGCGACCATGGCCGCCTTGTTGCGACGCAGCCGGCGCCAGGCATCAGCCCAGAATCCGCGTGCTGCCGGCGCGGCCTCAGTCATAGCGCACCCGCGGGTCGAGCCAGCCGTAAAGAAGATCGGCGATCAGGTTGAGCGTGAGCGTCAAACTGCCGTACACCACGATCATCCCCATGACGAGTGTGTAGTCGCGATTGATGGCACCCTGCACGAGGTAGCGACCGCTACCCGGCAAACCGAAGACCGTCTCGACAACCAGCGACCCCGTGATCACGAAGGCCGTGGCCGGTCCGAGATAACTGACGACGGGCAAGAGCGCGGGACGCAGCGCGTGGCGCAGGATGACCTGCCGCTCGGGCAAGCCCTTGGCACGGGCGGTGCGCACGAAATGCATCCGCAGCACCTCGAGCAGGCTGCCGCGGGTCAGGCGCGCAATATAGGCGATCACGGGCAACGCCAGCGTGATCACCGGCAAGACCAAAAATCTCAGGTTGCCGTCCTCGTAGCCGGCAACCGGAAACCAGCGCAAATGAAGACCGAAAATGAGCGCGAACAACGGCCCGGTGACGAAGCCAGGCAGCGCGATACCGAGCACGGCTACGCTCATGATGCCGTAGTCCGTCGGGCTGTTTTGTCGCAGCGCCGCCAAGGTCCCGAGCGGAATGCCAATCAGCAACGCGAGCAGGACCGCCGAGAGCCCGAGCATCAAACTGACGGGCAGCCCCTGCGCAATGAGCTCGGTGACCGAGAAATCCTTGAACTTGAATGACGGCCCGAAGTCGCCGCGGACGAGCCCCGCAAGATAGCGCCCGTACTGCTCGATGAGCGGCCGATCGAGACCGTACGCGGCCTCGAGATTGGCCCTGATTTCGGGGGGCAAGGCCTGTTCCTCGTCGAACGGACCTCCCGGAGCGATCCGAATGACGAAGAACGACAAGGTGATGATGATGAACAGCGTCGGGACAACCCCGGCAATACGCCGCAGCGCATATCGCAGCATCATGGCAGCGCAGCTCCGCTCAAGGGGACTGGCTGTCGCTCAAAGATTCTTGGTAATGATGAACAGCGGCTCCTCGGCCATGCTGCGGAACGTCGCGGCGATTTTCTGCATGGTTTCGGTCGAGACGTCTTTACCGAGTTGCTCGAGGTTGTTGACGTCGATGATCTCGATGTACTGATAAGGCGAAGGGCCTCCAGTCAACAGTCCTTCGGCCTTGAGCACTTCGAAACGGTCGACCGAGGGCAAGGCATTGACGATGGGCAAGTCACTCTCGCGCGCGAAGGCCTCATAGTCGGCAACGCTGGTGCCCGGCTTGAGATTGAACAACACGATGATTTTGGCCATGGATCCTTCCGAGATTGGGTTTGACGGAGTCTATCAAAGATTGGCGCCATCACAGGCCGAGAGCACCCGGGTTCATGCGACCCGCAGGGTCGACCATGCGCTTCAGTTCACGCAAGAAGCCTGACGCCGAATCCGCGAGGCTTTCCTGGTAAAAGTAGAACTTGCCGAGCTGAAAGCTGACGGCGCCCTGCTCCATGAAAGCCTTGGCGAGATCAAGTCGAAGCGCCGCCACGGCCTCGGCTGCGGCTGGGTTCGGCGGAAAGTTTTCGAGCTTGGCGAGATAAGCAGCATCGAGAACTCGCTCGTGAAACGGCAAACGCGCGTCGGGCCAATAGAGCACGGGCTCGAGCAAGGTTCCGGCGTTGCCGACCGTGCTGACGAGATAACCGCGATCGATGTCGTGTTGGCGCATCGACTCGGCGTGCTGCTCGAAGACGCCCTCACAGACGTCGTACATGTGCGAAGCACGCGAGAATGGCACGGTGCCATGCACGGGCACCCAACGCTCGCCGCCCGGCCCGAGCATGCTGTTGAGTTCGGCAAACGGATTCGCGCGCATGACTTTGGGGACAGTGTTCTCGACCTCGGTTCCGGCGGCCGACATGATCCGTCGAACGATCGCGGCCTTGGCGTCGGCGTCGGCCGCATCGCGGCCATCGAGTGACAGATGCACCGAGAAGTGGCCGTCTTGAAGAAATCCGCGACCCGCCATGACGACCTTGGCGCCTTCCTTCAAACCTTTGAGAACGCCACCCGAATTGCTGACGACCTTGCCGAGTGCCTTGGCGTCTTCGCGCAAACTCGCGCGCTTCATGCGCACCGCCTGCAACCCGGGATCGAAGCCGAACTGCTCCGACACCACGTCGGCTCGCGCCACGTCGGCCATCGCCGCGAAAAGATCTTCGTGTCGGCGGAACGAAAACGACAGGTAGCGCGATTCGGGCTGCGGACGAATCAGTCGGAAGGTCGCTCGGGTCTTGATGCCGAGCGCACCGCAATCCGAGAGGAACATGCCGAGCGTGTCGGGCCCGATCTGCCGGTAGAACGGCTCACCGTTGCGATTCGCATGGGCGCCAAGATGGAGCACCGTGCCATCGACGAGCACGATGTCGAGACCGATCACGCTTTCGGCTGCCGCACCGTAACGTCCCGATCCCAGAAACATGCTGCCCTGCGACAAGGCTCCGCCGATGGTCGAGCGCAAGCCCGAGAGCGGACCGAAGTAAGGAGTCCGCACACCATGGGGCGCGAGCGCGTCGAACAATTCTTTCCAGGTGGCGCCGCAGTCGACGGTCACGTAGCCATCTTCGGCATCGATGGCGACCACGCGGTTCATCGCCTGCACGTCGACCATGATCGAGTTGTCGAGCGTCGGCAGATAACCGTCGGTGTACGACATGCCGCCACCGCGCGGCACGATCGGCAAGCCGGAAGACGCGATCGCCCGCAATGCGAGGGCGAGCTGCTCGGTGCTCGCCGGACGGATCAGCGCCGCGGGCAATTTGCCGATGCGATACACATCTTGCGAATGAAACTCGAGTTCCGAGCGCTGCGTGACCACGCGCTCGGGCCCGAGTACCCGACGAAGTTCGTTGAGTGCCCCTTCGACCGCGCCCGGCATCAGGTGAATGGCCTGCGACATGACTGAAACCCCGCAATGACAACACGCTGACCGCGAGCCCCGCGGTCTTCGGGTCGTCATTCTAGTCAGCGACGGGCGGGGCGGCCACCGAATCGACAAACGAGCGATAATCTGCCCATGGGTATCATCCGTGACCATATTCCAGAGTTCGAATTCAGCATTCCCGTGGCCATCGTCGGTGCGGGCGCCTGCGGCCTCACGGCCGCGCTCGCCGCGCGCGATCAGGGCGTCGACGTCATCGTGCTCGAGCGCGACAAACGCCCGTGGGGTAGCACCTCGATGTCGCTCGGCGCCGTCTGCGGCGTGCGAACCCGCGAGCAGATCGCGCACGGCATCGACGACTCGGTGGAGCGATTCGTCGCCGATGTCATGGTTAAGACCTGCAATCAGGCCGACCCAGCACTCACGCGCTTGATCGGCGAGCGCTCGGGACCCACTCTCGATTGGCTCGCGCTGCGGCATGCGGTGCCGCTGAAGCTCGATTTCAAGTGGACGGGGCTCGGGCACTCGAACCCGCGGCTGCACATTCCCCCGGGTCGCAACGGCGAGGAACTTCTCGCCCTGCTCGCCAACGCCTGCGCCAAAGCCGGCGCCGAACTCATGACCGAAGCCACGGTCACCGATCTCTACGCTGATGCATGCAACCGCGTGCTCGGGCTGCGCATCGAGCGCCCGGGCGGCGTCGTCGAGCGCCTCGGCTGCGAGGCGCTGGTGCTCGCAACCTGCGGATTCGGTGGCAATCACGAGATGGTCGCCAAGCACATCCCGGAGATGGCAAAGGCCAAATATTTCGGCCACGAGGGCAACCGGGGCGACGGAATTCTTTGGGGCATGGAGCTCGGTGCAGCCGTCGGCGACATGACGGCGTACCAGGGCCTGGGCACCCTCGCCGACCCGCAGCAGATCGTGGTCCCGCACCCGTTGATGATCGAGGGCGGATTCCTCGTCAATACGCTCGGTCGACGCTTCACCCACGAGTTGGCCAACATTTCCGGCATGTGTGTGCCGGTGCTGCAGCAGCCCCAAGGTCTTGCTTGGGTGATTTTCGACGAGCGTCGCCACCTCGCTTGTCTCGAACACTCGGTCGAGCAACGGCAACTCGTCGAAGTGGGTGCCGTACGCCGCGGCGAAACGTGGGCACAGCTGGAAAAAGCCTGTGGTCTACCCGAGGGGTCGCTGCAACGGGAAGACGCCGACATCAACTCGAGCCGCGATGCCGGCAGGCCCGACCGATTCGACCGTTCGTTCGTCGGTCTTGCCCCGCTCTCGCCGCCCTATTGCGCGGTACGGGTCACCGGCGCGCTCTTTCACACGCAGGGCGGGCTCGAGGTCGATCGCGCCGCGCGTGTCCTGCGCCCCGATGGCAGAGCGCTACCCAACCTCTACGCCGGCGGCGGCGCCGCGCGCAGCATCTCGGGTGCCGAGGTGACGGGATACTTGCCGGCTGTGGGTCTTTGCATGGCGATTACTTTGGGCGCAATTGCCGGCGAGTCGGCGGGCAGGCAGTGCGCATGAGCATCAGGTCCAAACGCAGGGTCTTTTCCAGCTCGTTTTGCCCCCAGACGCTTTGCGCCGTATTCGCGCTCTCCCTGCTGAGCATCATGACCGCGAGGCCCGACTCCGGCGCAAAAACCGCAGCGGCTGCCAACTCGATCTCGGTCGCCGAGACCGCGCTGCCCCGCGCGGCAGACGCGCCTGCCATGCCCATACGAGTGGCCGCGCCACGCACCGGCGCCGCGCTTCCCGTGGTGTTGTTCTCGCACGGCGCGTACAGCTCGAAAGACGACTACTCGGTTCTGCTCGATCATTGGGCCGCACGCGGCTACGTGGTCGTCGCCGTCACGCACCGCGACTCGACGCGACTCGGTACGGTTCGTGGCAGCAACGATCCGCGGTACATGGTCTGGAGACTCGACGACATGAAGCAGGTGCTGAGTGCCCTGCCGCAGCTGCTGTCTGTCGTGCCAGGACTTGCCGCGCGGACGGACTTTTCAAAGATTGCGGCGACCGGTCACTCTTTCGGTGGACTCATCGCTCAAAGCTTGGCGGGCGCCACGTTGCGCGATCCGGTGACGGGAGCAACGATCAGTCACCGGCAGCCTGCAATTCGCGCGGCCATCATCTTCAGCGGCGCAGGTGCCATGCCACCCGTGCTCGGTGCCGAGGATTTCGCTGCGCTCGACGTGCCGACGTTGGTCACCGTCGGCACGGAGGATCTCAAGCAGGTCCCGAACTTGTCGGGCTACGAGTGGCGACGACAACCCTACGATCTCGTCCCTGCGGGTCGAAAATATCTTTTGACGCTGGAGGGCGCTGACCATTACCTCGGCGGCTCGGTCGGTCGCGACGATCTCCCGCGCTCGCCGCAGGCCGACGATTTCGTCGCTGCATTTCAAGCGGCCTCGACGCTCTTTCTCGACGCCTGGCTCAAAGATGACAAAGCGGCGCAGCGGCGCCTCGAGAACCTGCCCCAAACACCCACGACCTTCGCCGCACACGCCACGCTGCAGCAGCGTTGAGGCGGGACGCAGGGTCTACTTGGTCGCCGCCTTGAGCGCCGCGACGATCTGCCGCCGCTCTTCGGGATCGGTGATCGGCTTGTAGCGCATGCGATGTTGGCCGCCGAGAAACGCCTCGGGGTTGGCGATCAACTCTTCGACGCGGGCCTCGTCCCACACCAGCCCGTTCTTGCCTGCCTCGACGAGTGCACCTGAATAGTAAAAGCCCGGCGCGCTCGCGGCGCGTCGGCCGAACACCCGATGCAGATTGGGCCCCACGGCGTGCGGTCCGTTGAGTTCGAAACTGTGACAGAAGCGGCACCACATGAAGTCCTTCTGCGACTGCGGCGAGAGCGCTGGTGCTGCAGCGACGCTCAGGTAAGGATCGACTGCGGGTGGCGGACC
The DNA here is from genome assembly GCA_010031985.1 of Gammaproteobacteria bacterium. Classification (GTDB taxonomy): domain Bacteria; phylum Pseudomonadota; class Gammaproteobacteria; order Steroidobacterales; family Steroidobacteraceae; genus UBA964. The sequence goes on along the minus strand of RGYP01000052.1, from coordinate 562 downwards.
CGACTCGACCATTTGTTTCGAAGTGGTAAACGGTACGACACCGAAGATTCGATACGGCATGTAGGCCGCGAGGCCAATCAGCGACGCAAAGCCGAGTGCGTGGGCGAATTTCCAAAGCGACGGCGTGCGCGCCGTGTCGGCCGTCGCCGCCCCACCCCAGCCAAAGCCCGGCAGCAGACGCCACGGGCCGACCCGATATCTCAAGGCCTGCCAGAGCGCCACCAGCACCGTGAACACCGTGAGCACGATAATCAAAAAGCCGATCGCGCTGTGCAGGTATCCCATGGTGACGGACAAGCGATAACCCGCCGGTACGATCGCGGGCACGGTCACCCAACCGAACCACGACACCGCGTGGCCCTCGGACCACGCGAAGATGGGCCCGGTCAGGCAAAAAGCGGCCAGCGTCAGGTAGAGCGCCGCATTGCAGGCGCGCGCGAGATCATCGGCTGCTGCTGTTGATCCCGCGTTTTTGGATCTGGATGACGCTGCCTCGTCCCAATCGCCCGACCCGCGTCCCGGCAGCAGCCGATGATCTCGCGCGCGCCTGCAATGCGGCGCT
>RGYP01000510.1 GCA_010031985.1 Gammaproteobacteria bacterium | reverse complement strand
TGACCCTGCAAGGCAGGGATGGCGAGCTGGTCGTTACGCGCTACGACCTGACCGGTCTCGAGTTCAACCCGACCATCATGCTGCTCGACGATGCGCAGCGACTCATCGCGCTGCCGTCGCCGGGCGGCGGTCTGATCCGCGAGGGTTTCGAAGCTGAAAATCCGCGGCTGCAAAAGTTGGTCGCTGAATGGCAGAGCGCGCGTTGGGCCGAGATTCAGCGCGGCACAGCGAAGAAGTTCACCGGGCCCGTACGCATCAAGAACGTTCGAGTCTTCGATCCGGTCGCGCAGCAACTCACCGGACCCGTCGCGGTGCTCGTGAATGGTCGCTCGATCAGCAGCGTCCAAGCCGTCGATACGCCACCGACGCCGGGTGAGACGGTGATCGATGGTGCTGGGGGTACGCTGGTGCCCGGCATGTTCGAGATGCACGCCCATCTCGGCGAGAGCGGGGCCTTGCTCAATTTGTTGGCCGGCGTGACGAGCGTGCGCGACATGGGCAACAACAACAGCGTGCTCGAGGCTCTCGATCGTCGTATCGTCGCGGGCGAGGTCGCGGGCCCGCGGATCGTGCGCAGCGGGTTCATCGAGGGCAAATCACCCTTCAGCGCCAACAACGGATTCGTCGTCGACAGCGAGGCGCGCGCGCTCGAGACCATTCGCTGGTATGCCGCGCGCGGCTATCCGGCGATCAAAATTTACAACAGCATCAATCCGCAGTGGGTTCCCGCGATGGTCGCGCAGGCGCACGCGCTCGGGCTCAAAGTCATGGGGCACATCCCGGCGTTCACCACGGCCGATGCCATGATCGCCTCGGGTTACGACGAAGTGACCCACATCAACCAGTTGGCGCTCGGCTGGATCATCAAGCCGGGCGAGGACACTCGCACTTTGTTCCGACTGACGGCGCTCGGTCGTCTGCAGGATCTCGATCTCGACTCTGCGCCCGTGCAGTCGACGCTGGATGCAATGCAAGACCGGCGAATCGCACTCGACCCGACCATCGGCATTCACGAAAATTTGCTGCTGAACCGCGACGGTAGCGTCGCGCCCGGCGCGCGCGACTACTTCGCCAACATGCC
>RGYP01000509.1 GCA_010031985.1 Gammaproteobacteria bacterium | reverse complement strand
GGAAGCGCTCGATCGCGAGGTCGAAGAGCTGCACGCCAATCGCGTGCGTCTGCGCGTGATCGGCAATCGACAGCGTCTCGCGGTGCGTTTGCAGCAGCGCATCGCCGAGGCGGAGGCGAAAACGGCGGGCAACGGGGGACTCTGCCTGCAGGTCGCGGTGAGTTACGGCGGTCGCTGGGACGTCGTCGAAGCCGCAAAACGGCTCGCGGCGCAGGCGGCGAGCGGTGCGATCCGCGCGAGCGACATCGACGAGGAGCGCTTCGCCGCCGAGTTGCAGCTTGCCGACCTTCCCGACCCCGATCTTTTCATTCGCACCGGCGGTGATCATCGCGTGAGCAATTTTTTGCTCTGGAACATCGCCTACGCCGAGCTGTATTTCACCGACTTGCTGTGGCCCGATTTCGACGCTGCCGAGCTGCAGCGTGCGATCGAAGATTTCACCGGTCGCGAGCGACGCTTCGGGCTGACGGGCGCGCAGGCGAGCGGCTCAAAAAAATGAGTCGCTATGCAGGTCTGCGGCAGCGGGTGCCAACGGCGATCGCGCTCGCGGTGGCGCTGCTGCTCGTGCTCTTTGCCTTGCCGGCGGTGTTCACTACGGTGCTGGTCGCGCTCGTCGTGTTGAGTGGCGCCTGGGAGTGGTCGGCGTTCCTCAAGCTGCAGCAAGCACTCTGGCGCCATGCCTACGTGCTGCTGGTCGGTGTCACGTGTCTCGCCGCCTGGCAATACAGCCGCGCGCCGGGCGCGCTGTCGTTGCTCATGGGGATTGCCGCGATCTGGTGGTTGGTGGCGTTCGCCTGGGTGATGTTTGCGCCGACGCGTGGCGGCCGGGGGGTGACGGCGATCGCCGGGCTTTGCGTGATGGTCCCCGCCGGCGTCGCGCTGCAGCATTTGCGCTTCGAAGATAACGGGGCCTGGGTGTTGCTGTTTGCCCTCGTCGTGGTGATGCGGAGGCGGCGCGTGTCTCGGTGCGCAACGTGCGGCGTGACGTTCTGCAAGACGTCAAGGAAGCGCTCGATCGCGAGGTCGAAGAGCTGCACGCCAATCGCGTGCGTCTGCGCGTGATCGGCAATCGACAGCGTCTCGCGGTGCGTTTGCAGCAGCG
>RGYP01000508.1 GCA_010031985.1 Gammaproteobacteria bacterium | reverse complement strand
CGACGCGGCGGATGCCGAGGCAATCTGCGAGGCGGTGACGCGGCCGAACATGCCGGCGGTGCCGATCAAGAACGCGAGCCAACAGGCGATCCTGAGCGTGCATCGGGCGCGGCAGGGGTTCGTGAAGGCACGGACGGCGCAGGCGAACCAGATTCGCGGGCTGCTGGCGGAGTTCGGCATCATCATCCCGCAGGGGATCAGCCATATCGCCAAGCGTGTGCCGGAGATCATCGAGGACGGCGAGAACGAACTGCCCGGGAGTTTCCGACTGTTGATCCAGCGCCTGGTCGATCACCTCAAGGTGCTGGACCAGCAGGTTGGTGAGTTGGAGCGCGAGATTCAGGCTTGGCATCGTGAGAACGAGGCAAGCAAGAAACTAGCGAAGATTCCGGGCATCGGCCCAATGACGGCGAGCGCTCTGGTGGCGTCCGTGGGCAATGCCAGGAGTTTCAGAAACGGCCGGCAGCTGGCTGCGTGGCTGGGCATTGTGCCGAAGCAGCATTCCACCGGCGGCAAGGCGACGTTGCTGGGCATCAGCAAGCGCGGCGACACGTATCTGCGCACGCTGCTGATCCACGGGGCCCGGGCCGTCATCCGGGTGGCAGAGCGAAAGCCGCAGCCCGATGCGTGGCTGGGCAAGCTGCTGACACGACGCAACAAGAACGTGGCGGCGGTTGCTTTGGCCAACAAGAATGCCAGGACGATCTGGGCGCTGCTGGCGCACGATCGGGCGTACGAATCGGATTACAGGATGGCGGCATGAATACGGGATATCCACCGCGCCGGCCGCCTCCGGTAGTGAGGGACCTGCGGCGACCGGCGCCGTGGATATCCCTGCGTCACGTGTAACGACAAGCGACTTCAAAAGGAGAGACACCCACCGATTGCACAGGCAATCATGAAGTGATGGCGAGATAGGTCAGACCGTGGCAGGTCAAACCAGTCATTGGACACGGAACCTCAAGTTCGACAAAGTGATTTGGAGCCTGCCAGCATATTCCATCAGGGACAGGGGCTTGTGGCCCCGTATGAAAGTCCGGATCTATGGCTGCAATCTCCACCTTCCTCAACGTCATCGACTGAATGCTTGGCAAACCGGGGGCGACCAT
>RGYP01000507.1 GCA_010031985.1 Gammaproteobacteria bacterium | reverse complement strand
GGCATCTTGTCTAGAAGTATCACGACTTACAAGCCGTCCTGCTACTGTCTTATATGCCTCAATAGTTCCATATGTCATTTCCAGAATGCTGCTAATATCCTGAACTCTAAGTTCAGATGATTCTGTATGGCGCAGCGTATACATATACTTGTTTTTGCTGCGATAGATTTTGTTAATCTGATTCTTGCACCATAGCCGTTCAATGATTGGCTTGATGACAACTGAACTACTGCCATCGTGGCTGGTCTTGGCTAACAAGAATGCTGCGTGTGGGTCTCCTGCTACCGAGATTTCATTTGGTAGTTGAAGAAGCATCCAGACTTTTGCGCCGCCGTGATACTCACCTGCGGCTGCATACCGTGCTTCGCCTGAGTCAATGAGTGTATCCAGTGCTGAAAATATCTCTGCATTCTGGAACACTTTGTATTTGCTACCGACTACACCGATGTTACTAACCTGACCGAATGGTGTTGTCTTGATGACTGCCTGCTTATTGTTAACTGGAATAGACAATGGCTGTCCACCACCAGGGATTGTGTAAGAGGCTGTCATATCGTGCAGTGATACTGACCAATCAAGTCCTGCTTGTCTGGCTACATCACTGGCTGATGTTGCTGTTACTGCTGTACCTGACTTAACCCAGTTGGATAAGTTCTTGGTAGGCACAGTTGTTTCTGTGGCTGTTGTCATTTTGTCTCCTTTATTTGTTGTTTAATACCAGCCGTGTTTGCGCCAATGCGCCCACGCGACTGATGGTTTGCCGTATCGGTGCTGGATATATGCCAGCCCCCGTGCAATCTGTTCGGGGGCTGGTGTAGTAGGTGCCAGTCCCAACAGTTGTGGTATTCCAAATGCACTAGACTTCGGGTTATCTGCTGTGTGGTCCCAAGCAGATTCTTTACCCCAAAGTTTTACCAGTGCACGGAACTCTGAGTTGGTATCCCACTCCTCATACTGTGCTGAGATGAGTGCTTTGGCATAGGATTTGCTCAATGATTTCGTCCATCTGATTTCTTTCTTGTACTTCTTCACTGAGTTGTCTTGGTCTTTTAGTCTGTCGGCTACTGCTACTGCGTATGATTGACTGGGAAATACTGTGGATGAAAGCG
>RGYP01000506.1 GCA_010031985.1 Gammaproteobacteria bacterium | reverse complement strand
ACGCCTCGCGGCGCCAATCGCTGCTCGATGAATCGGGCAATGCAGTGGCGGTTGGCGGCAGAAATCCAGCTCCAAACGCCGTGCATGCCGATGAAGTCGAATTGCGGTAAATCCGTGCGCACGCAGAATTCCGCGAACGACTGCTCGAACACCCGCAACGGCGCCCCAAGTCCCTGCGTCAGCTCGCGCACCGTGGCGAGGTGTTCGGGCAGCAGATCGTTGCCCCACCACTCGCAGTCGCCCGCCACGGCGTGAATGGCGAGACTCAGGCCCTGACCGAAGCCAAGCTCGCAGGCAAATTCAATCTTTGGCGCGCCATGACTATTTGGCGCGCCGCCCTCGAGTGCCTGCCACTGACGCTCGAGGGCGCGCGGGTCGAGCTCGGGGTAGTAGCCGAGCGTGTAGGGCAGCTCGGTGACGTAGCCGTCAGCGCCAGGCAATCCGATCGCCCGCAAAGGTACCGAGATAAAGTCGCCCGCGGAAAGGCAAGGCCACGGTCGCAGCGCCCATCGGCGGCCCCTCTTGATCGAGCAGCACGCGCGTTTGCAGGGTCTCGGGGTCGACCTCGACGATGTTGAAACGAAAGCCGCAGTTGCCGCGCTCGATGCGCAAGCATTTCAGCAGATCGAAGGTGCCGGCGTGATGCGAAGCCACGAGCAGGCGCCCGTCGCCCGACCAGGTGACGTTGTCGGGCCCGGCGACCGCGGCTTCGCCCACGCGAGCGCCACTTCGCGTATCGACCTTGATGATTTTGTTTTCGAAATAGGCGTTGAGATAGACGTAGCGCTCGTCGTTCGATTTTTCGATACCGTTGGCGTACGCGACCTCGGTGCCGGCGATACGCGAATAACCACGGCCCGGGTGCCATTCCCACGCGAACCCCGGACGATGCGAGCCGTAGCGCATGCGCAGGCCCGAGAGGATGACGTTCTCGCTGCGACGAAAGCTGTCGGACACTCGGAATCCGCCATCGCGCAGCGCGACCACGTCGTTGGTGGTGGCATCGGGCGGCGCGAGCACGCAGCCGCGCGGTTCGAGGGCAACCGTACGCCCATCGTCGATGACCTCGAAAATTTCGATGGATTCTCGAACCCCGTGGTTCACGACGTA
>RGYP01000505.1 GCA_010031985.1 Gammaproteobacteria bacterium | reverse complement strand
AAGACCTGCCATCCACGTTTGTGAATCGGTAGCACCACGAGGAGTCTGAACATTATTTGACAGACTTACAGTGTTCCAACCATAAGCACCACTCACAGAAGGAATGATACCTGACTTCTTGGGTTGCCAGTAAGCATTGATAGCATAACCATTGGAGGTTTGGTTAGCACCAAGAGCACCAGAACCACCGCCCAGAGCGTTGAAGGTACGAACACGGGTTCCTTCAGTACCATAGCGGTAACCGAATGCAATGCCGTACTGAGGAGCACGATAACCAACTTGAGCAAGAGTGTTCAGAGAACCATCTTCATCAAACTGACCTTTGGTTGAATCATTACCATTCTGAGCAACATAGTTCAGGTTAGCAACGAAACCACCTTTACCCTTCTTACCAGGTTGAACCCACTCAACACCAAAACCAGAACCAGTTGCCTTGTTATAGACACCAGGAGCACCAGCAACTTGGAAGAAGTCAAGAATGTCCGACTTGTATGCGGAAGGAATCCACGCCATCTCAGTGTTACGAACCTGAGCACCAGCAGTCAGATAGACACCCTTAGAGAGGGCAGGGAAGCGATAGTAGAGACGGTCAAGCGTCATCGTGTTCGCATAGGTTTCTGCCTTGTCCAGTTTGAACAGCGACGAGGAAGAACCAAAAGGAACGCTGGAGAAGTTACCAGAACGCAGACGAGTCTTGAGCAGATCCTTACCAGTGAAGGAAGTATCAAAGCTCAGACGGAGATCGTAGTTAAATGCAGTGTTGCCGACATTTGTACTGTTAGCAAGACGAGCACCATCTACACCACCCAGAACGAAGGTTGCTTCACCCTTGAGTTTGGTGGTAGTAGAAAACTGTTGTGCCTGAAGAGACGCAGACTGTTTTTCCAGTTTAGCAACACGACCACGAAGAACAGTCAGTTCATTAGCGAACTCAGTAGCAAGACGCTGGAGTTCATCGGTATTCTCGGTTACACGCTCAAGGCAGGCATTCAGAAGAGCTGCTGCCTCAAAACGGGTCAGAGTTTTACCACCAGCAAAAGTGGTATCGGTCATACCAGCGATGCAACCATATTTTTCAATCAGATTACCAAGTGCTTGGTAAGCCCAATC
>RGYP01000504.1 GCA_010031985.1 Gammaproteobacteria bacterium | reverse complement strand
GGTACCGTCGGCGCGGACCATGGTCGGTGTCTCGGTCATCGGATATTCCTCGAGGTCGAAGACGTCAAAGTTTTACCAACTGCTTGCCGAGATTCGCACCGCTCAAGAGGCCGATGAAAGCCTTGGGCGCCGAGCGCACGCCTTCGGCGATGGTCTCGCGATATTTGAGCTTGCCTTCGGCGAGCCAGGTTGCAAGTTCGCCGATGGCGCGCGGGTAGTGTTCGCGGAAATCGAAGACGATGAAGCCCTGGATTTTGATGCGATTGACGAGCACGGAGCGGAAGTTTCGCAAACCATGCAGCTCGGTGGCGTTGTATTGCGAAATCAGTCCGCAGACTGGCAAGCGCGAGAACGGATTCATGCGCGCGAGCACGGTATCGAGGATGTCACCGCCGACGTTGTCAAAATAAACGTCGACGCCTTTTGGTGTCGCCGCCTTGAGATCTTCGCGGAGCCGACCGGCCTTGTAGTCGATGCAGGCATCGAAGCCGAGTTCATCGACGACGTAGCGGCATTTGTCGGCGCCGCCCGCGATGCCGACCACGTGGCAGCCCTTCAGCTTGGCGATCTGGCCGACGACGCTGCCGACGGCACCGGCGGCCGCCGAAACCACCACGGTTTCGCCCGGTTTCGGTTCGCCGATCAACAAAAGTCCGCACCAGGCCGTGACGCCCGGCATGCCGCAGACCGAGAGCTGCGCCGCAGGCGGAACGTTCGGCATGATTTTGCGCAGGCCCTGCCCGTTCGAGACGGCGAGCGTCTGCCAGCCGAGATCGCCCGCGACCTGGTCACCGACTGCGAATTGCGTGTTGCGCGACTCGACCACGCGACCCACCACTTCGCCGCACATGACCGCACCGATGTCGACCGGCTTCACGTAGGACTTGCCGTCGTTCATGCGACCGCGCATGTACGGGTCGAGCGACAACCACTCGCCGCGGATGCGCAGCTCGCCGTCGGCAAGCGCTGCAGGCGTTTCTTCGACGATGCGGAAGTCTTCGGGAACGGGCGCCCCCGTCGGTCGACGGGCGAGCAATACACGGACGTTGAGTTCTTGCGGATTGATCGTGTTCATGGTGCAGACGAGTTTCGCTAAAAGGCGCTCCGGTT
>RGYP01000503.1 GCA_010031985.1 Gammaproteobacteria bacterium | reverse complement strand
CACGCGCAAGATCGAAGATGCCATTGCTTCGATCCCCGGTATCGATCGAATCAACTCCTCGATCAGCGAGGGTACGACGGTCACCAACATCGAGTTCGAGCTCGGTCGCGATCTCGATCGCGCGCTCGATGAAGTCAAAGATGCGGTGGCTCGCGTGCGGCGCGACCTGCCGCAGGACATGGACGAGCCCGTCATCCAGCGTATTTCTTTGGTCGGTGGCACTTTGATGGCCTACGCCGTCGAGTCCGATCGGCTCGCGCCCGACGAGTTGTCGTGGTTCGTCGACGACAAGGTGGCCAAGGCGATATACGGCGTGGCGGGCGTCGGTTCGGTCACGCGCATCGGCGGCGTCGATCGCGAGGTCCGTGTCGATCTGCGTCCGGAGGCGCTGCAGGCGTTAGGCGTGACGGCGGGCTCGGTCTCGGGGCAGCTTGCTCGTTTGCAGGTCGAGCGTCCGGGCGGACGCACCGAGGCGGGCGGTGCTGAGCAGTCGGTGCGTACCGTGGCGATCGTGCGCAATGCGCAAGACCTCGCCGATTATCCGATCTACTTGCCCGACGGTCGCACCGTGCGGCTCTCGGCCATCGCCACCGTCACCGACGGCGCCGCCGAGCCGCGCGCGGCGGCGATGCTCGACGAAAAGCACGTGGTCGGGTTCTCGACGCGTCGCACCGCGGGATCGAGCGAGGTGGCGGTCGGCGAGGGCATACGCAAACGTATCGCTCAGTTGCAGAACGAGCATCCCGAAGTTCGTTTCACCGAGGTGCAGGCGACCGTCGAAACGGCAAAGAATTCCTACGATGCCTCGATGGTGATGCTGCTCGAGGGCGCGCTGCTCGCCGTGATCGTCGTCTGGTTTTTCCTGCGCGAGTGGCGTGCCACCCTGATCTCGGCGCTCGCCTTGCCGCTTTCGGTCATTCCGACCTTCGGCGTCATGCATTTCTTCGGCTTTTCCTTGAACCTGCTCACCTTGCTCGCACTCGCGGTGGTGATCGGGGTGCTGGTCGATGACGCGATCACCACCGCGAGTGCGAGCAAGGTGAGCAAGTTTAAGGAAAAGCCGAAGAAATGCATGACGCCGAAGGTCGGAATGACCGAAAGCGGCAAGGC
>RGYP01000502.1 GCA_010031985.1 Gammaproteobacteria bacterium | reverse complement strand
GATTCGGCCGTCGCCGCGCTGCTGCTGCGCGAGCAAGGGCATGAGGTGCAGGGTCTCTTCATGGCCAATTGGAGCGAAGATGACAGCTACTGCACGATCGCAGCTGATTATCAGGACGCCCGTGCGGTATGCCGCGAACTCGGCATCCCCCTGCACCGCGTCGACTTCTCCAACGAATATCGACAACGGGTATTCGACTATTTTTTGACCGAGTATCGTGCGGGCCGCACGCCGAACCCCGACGTGCTCTGCAATCGCGAAATCAAATTTGGTGTGTGTCTCGAGCACGTGCGTCGACTCGGCGGCCATCGCTTCGCGACCGGCCACTACGCGCGCCGCCTCGAGGGCGCCTCGGGCGTCGAACTGCACAAGGCGCGCGACACCGCCAAAGATCAGTCGTATTTCCTGCACTCTCTCGAGCGCACGCAGCTCGAGACGGCCCTGTTCCCGCTCGGCGAGTTGCTCAAGAGCGAAGTGCGCGAGCGCGCTCGCGCCGCAGGACTGCCGGTGCACGATAAACCGGACAGCACCGGCATTTGTTTCATCGGCGAACGCCCGTTTCGGGAATTTTTGTCCCAATACGTCGCCGATCGACCCGGACCCATCGAAACCCCGGATGGCGAGTGCCTCGGCACGCATCACGGTCTGGCGTTTTACACCTTGGGGCAGCGCGGCGGACTCGAGATCGGCGGCCGTGCGGGCCATGCCGAATCAGCGTGGTACGTGGCGCGCAAAGTGCTGGAGCGTAACGCGCTCATCGTGGTGCAGGGTCACGATCATCCGCTGCTGCTCGCGAGTCGGGTGATGACCGGCGTCGCGCATTGGCTGATCGACGCCCCGACCACCGCGTTCAAAGCCGTCGTCAAATTGCGCTATCGCCAGGCTGATCAGGACTGCGAAGTCCTGCCGCTCGGCGACGGTCGCTTGCAGCTGCGCTGCAGCACACCGCAGCGCGCGGTCACGCCGGGGCAGTTTGCCGTGCTCTACGAGGGCACACGCTGCCTCGGCGGCGCCGTGATCGAGGCCGCGGAGCGCTGAGACCGCGGCAGCGGAGCACTGGGACCGCGGCAGCGGCTATAATTCGGCCGCCTTTTTCGAGGCGAGTCTGGT
>RGYP01000501.1 GCA_010031985.1 Gammaproteobacteria bacterium | reverse complement strand
TGTCAAAATCCTTTTCAGGTTCTTTTGGTAGGTCAATAGCACCTTTAGGCAAGCCAAAAGAAACATGAACCATGCCATTGTATCTTAGATTAGCAGATAAGTCCTCTGCCTTGCTGATAGCGTTGAGAGCGAGTTTAGCAACATCTTTAGACCACTTTTCGTGAGCCTTCTGATACTTCTCCTCGTTAGTTGCTTGATTAGCCTTATCCTTTTGGATTTGTGCTAACTTTGTTTCTAATGCCTTGATTACCTTTGTGGTGGCAATTTTGACATTTATGGATTTGTTATTTCTAGCCATTTGTTTTTCCTTTCTGTGGGGTATCTATCCTAGCATTTCTAAGATAAAAAATCAAATTGAGCAGTTTAGCCTTGACATGCTCAGGTCAGGTTAGCCTACGCTAAAATTACGCTTTCCAAGTTGTCCAGCGTGTATTGCCTTCAACATCAAGTTTTACACGAACCGAGCCATTGGCGTTCGGCACGATTTCCTTGATAACACCTGTCACCTTTGACTTCTGTGAGGTGTAGGTATCTCCTACCTTGTATAGTGCTGATTTACGACCTGCCATTTTGTTTCTCCTTTTCTAGTGGTTGTTTCATTACTGTATTATTATGACATTTTGAGTTGTATTTTGTCAAATCCAAATCCCCAAAATCTCAAAATATGAGATTAGTTACCCATACCAGCGAAAGCCAGCATGAGGCCGATCAAAAATAAGATTATTAGTAGTTCCATTTCCCCTACCTTTTCTTTGCGCTAAATACTATGTCTGCCTTGTTATAGACACAGAGAGAACATTTTACACAAGCAGAGCCTTCTTTGTCAATCAGAGGAATGGCTTTTTTATTTTCAGGGCATTTTGCTCCTACCCTGCCAATCATCTCTTTCATGTCTGCCTGTCCTATTGCGAAAGTGTCGGCAAGGTATGCTAATCTAATTCCACCTTTAGATAACTCTACGGCTTCATCTTTGTTATCTATATCAGTACTAAAATAGAGAGATAGGTTATCAATCTCTTTTAGCATACGGGCTGCGGCGGGTACTCTAGTATAAACCCAAAATTGTATATCAGGATTATTTAGAATAACGTGCTTCCATGCGAAAGTGTA
>RGYP01000051.1 GCA_010031985.1 Gammaproteobacteria bacterium | reverse complement strand
CCGAGGATGTAGAGCGTGTTGTCGCCGTTGCGAACCTTCCAGAGACCGGGGCCCGCTGCCTCGCCGACGATGGTGACCTCTTCGATCGGCGGTTCGATTTCGGGTTCGACCGCCAGCGCGCCGACTGCGAACAGGGGGGCGATGACCAGCGCCGCCAGCCGAGATGCCGCGACGTGATTCCCTCGGCCGTTCGTCGGCCGATCCGCTTTCGATCGAAGCAACACGTTGATCTCCAGGCATGTGAGGGGCCATGCCACGCGCCCTGTGCGAGGACGTTGAATCTTGTAACAAAGTTCCCGTAGATTACAGTCTCGATGCTGACACCTGATCATGACGACTTTGCGATCGTGGCTCGTCCTGCCGAAGGGGTCTCCCTGCACCAGCACGTGTTGCGCACCGACGTCGCCGGCATGCCGCTCGAGTGGATCGACTACCGCGAGGCGGCGCGGCTCTATCATCAGCAACAGATCGCCTACACCTGCGGTACGCCGTTGTTTCGCCTTTACGGCGGCACCAACGCGCTGACCGGTCGGCGGACGGTGCTCGAAGTCAATTCGATCATCGCCACCGTCGGCCAGAGCGGTAATCCCGGGCACTTGCGCAACGACTACATTCCGCCGCTCAACAACCAAACCCTGTTTCGGCGCGATGCGTTTCTTTGTCTTTATTGTGGGCAGCGCTTCGCCAATCGCGACCTGTCACGCGATCACGTGCGGCCGTTCAGCCAAGGCGGGCGCGATGTCTGGACCAACGTCGTCACGGCGTGCCGACGCTGCAACAACTACAAGGCTTGGCGGACCCCCGAGCAGGCCAAGATGCAGCTGCTCGCGGTCCCGTTCACGCCCACCTATGCCGAGTACATCTTCCTGAAGGGCAGGCGGGTGTTGTTCGACCAGATGGAATATCTGCTCGCCCATTTCCCGCGCAGCAGTCCGCTGCACGGACGCATCAAGCATTTGATGTCCTGAAGCGACCTCAGCGCGCGGTCTGTGCGGTCAGCGCGCCTTGCTGCGGGCTCACCCAACGCGCGGTGCGCACTTCACTGCCTTGCTGCCACGCAACCTGCACGCTGCCGTCCGGTCGTCCGGCGATGGCCGGCAGTTGGGCCGGTGCACCCGGTGGCGCGGGGAGTTCGCTCACTGGCCCGAAGCTCGCGCCCATGTCGGTCGAGGCGCGGGTGAACACTCGGCGGACGCCATCGGCCATTTTTGCGTGCCAGAAAAGATGCAGGGTCTTGCCCGCGAGGGTGAGTACCGGAGCATCCGAGGTCACGGCGCCCTCGTGGGCCAACATGGGCTTGGACCAGCTCTTGCCACCGTCGGTGGAGCGGACCACGTAGGCACCGGGCGGCTGCTCGCCCGCCGTGTAATAGGCTGCGGTGATCACGCCACCGGCTGCCGCGACGCTCGTGGCTTTGAGCGGACAGCCTTCGATTTCCCAACGGCTTCCGACCACGCGCTGGCGCGGGCTGAAACTGCGACCGCCATCGCTCGACACCATCACCACGCTGTCGCGGAATTTGCCCTCGACCTGTCGCGAACCCACGTACAGCCGATTCTCGTCGTCGATGAAGGCCGTGAGCTGACAGCAGGGGCAGACGTCGGCCGGCAGGATCTCGCGATCGCGCTCGAAGCTCGCGCCGTCGTTGCGCGAGACGGCCATGAACACCTTGCCGGAGTCGCCCTCCTTGGCCATGTCGCGGGTGTCGATCCACATGGCGTACACGCTGCCTTTGCCGTCGACGGCCAGTGTGCCGAAGACGTGTGCGTGCGTGAGGCCGCCATGCACGAGATCGCTGGCGTCGGTCTTGCCCATTTCATTGAGCCGCTGCGCTTTGGCGAAGCTGCGCCCACCATCGGTGGAACGCGTGTAGAGCGCAACGGCTTCGGGCTTGCCGTTGGTCGGATTGACGTCGTTACCGGGGTAAAACACGTGCAGGGTGCCGTTCGCCCCGGCGACGATCCGCGGCTTGCTGACCGAGAAGCCCCAGACATCGCCCGGTTTTTCATTGATCTGCACCGGCGGGGTGAACGTCTTGCCGCCATCGCTCGACCGCGCGTACAGCAGATTGGTCGCGGCGACGTGCGAGTGACCGTATTTCGAGTGGTCCGCCGCAGGGGCCGCTGTGTTCTCGTCGATCCAGATCATGTGGACGCTGCCGTCGGCACCGAGCGCGATCTCGGGACTTTGCGCCTTGTGCTCCGGGCTGCTCACCATGGTGCCGGGCCCGCCCTGGCTGGCGTTGCCCGCGTGACTGGCGTGATTTTCGTGCGTGGAGTGGTCTTGCGCAGGCAGCGACGATGACTGCAACGCGAACGCGGCGAGCAGCGAGAGGGCGAGTTTCGCTCTGGACATTTTTTGTTCCTCTGACTTGAGAGACCCCTTCCGCGGACGATACCCCAAGGTTCGCGGCCGCTACAATGCGCCGTGGTTTATCTCATCGATGCCTCCGTGTACGTGTTCCGGGCCTATTACTCCATGCCGCCCGACATGCTGGACCGCGACGGCAACCCGGCGCATGCCATATTCGGATTCGCCCGTTTCCTCGGGGACCTGATCGAGCGTGCGCGACCACGCTATCTGGCCGTGGCCTTCGACGAGAGCCTCGCCAGCTCGTTTCGCAATCGCATCGACCCGGCCTACAAGGCGAATCGCGAGCCGGCGCCGGCTGATCTCAAGTTGCAGTTCGAACGCTGCCGCGAATTCTGCCGACACGTCGGCGTGGCTGATTTTGGCAGTGGCGAGTACGAAGCCGACGACATCATCGGCACCTTGCATGCGCGCTCGCGGGCTGCGGGCTTGCCCGCAACGCTCGTCACTCGCGACAAAGATCTCGCCCAGCTGGTTCGCGAGGGCGACATCTATTGGGATTACACCGCGAATCAGCGGCTCGCCTATCACGAGATCGAGGAGCATTTCGGCGTGGTGCCCGAACGCTATGCCGACTATCTTGCGCTGACGGGGGATGCCGTAGACAACATTCGCGGCGTGCCGGGCGTCGGCCCGAAAACCGCGGCTGCCCTTCTCAAAGATTTCGTCTCTCTCGAGGAGGTTTACGACAACCTCGATGCCGTGGCGCGCCTGCCGATCCGTGGCGCAGCCAAACTTCCGGAGAAGCTTGCGAGGCATCGTGACGATGCATTTCTCGCGCGCCGGCTCACCGAAATCGTCCGTGACATGCCGCTCGATGCAGATCGTGAGGCGCTGCGCCCGCGGGCCCCCGACGTCGCGGCGCTCGAAGAATTTTTTGATCGCCACAACTTCGGGCAGATGCTGCGCAAGCAAAGCGAGCGGCTCGCAGCCCTTGCGAGGGACGGCAGTGTCTGAGGCAGCCCTGCGCTTCGATTGGCGCTGGTTGCTGCCGCGCCGCTGGCCTTTGTGGCTCGCGCTCTGGCTGATGCGTCGTTTGGCGGCGCGCGATTATTCGTCCTTGCTCGTCTTCGGCACTCGTCTCGGCGATTTCGCGAGGCGTTTGCCCTTGCCGCAACGACGGGTCGTCAGTCGCAACCTGTCTTTGTGCTTTCCGCAGATGACGCAGTTCGACCGTCAGCGTTTGTTGCAGCAGCACTTTCGTGAATCGGGGGTTACGCTGCCCGAGACGGCGCTCGCCTGGTTCGCACCGCCAAAGAAATTGCTGGAGTTGGTACGCTTCGAGGGAATTGACGTCTTCGATCGACTGACGGCGTCAGGGCGGGGCGTCATTTTGCTCGCTGCCCATTTCACCACGCTCGAGATCGGCGCGCGTTTCATCACCGCAGCGCGCGAGGTGCATGCGGTATACAAGCCGTCCAAGGATCCGCTGCTCAGCTGGTTTTTTCGCAAGTATCGCGGCGCCGTGGCCGCGAGCATGATCGCGAGCGACGACATTCGTGCGATGGTGCGCGTGCTGAAGGCGGGCGGGGCGGTATGGTACGCACCGGATCAGGCGTTTCGCGCCAAGGGTGCAGAGATGGTGCCTTTTTTCGGTATTCCGGTGGCCACCAACACCGCGACCTCGCGCCTCGCGCGACTGACGGGCGCTGCGGTGCTGCCATATTTCGTCGAGAGATTGCCGGGTACGGCAGGCTATGTGGTGCGCATCGGTGAGCCGCTGCAAGATTTTCCGGGTGTCGACGCCATTGCGGACACCCTGCGCCATCATGCACTCATCGAGAACGAAGTACGCCGCTTGCCACAGCAATATCTTTGGCTGCACAAGCGCTTCAAGGGGCTGGGTCAAGATTACCCCGACTACTATTCGCGACGCTACGTCGAACCTGGGCGGCGAGGAACGAGCCATGAACAAAAACATTGAATCGGTGCTGACCGAATCGAGGGTTTTCGCGCCACCGCCGGCTTTCGTGGCCCAGGCACGTCTCAAGGCGCAGGACCTCGAGGCGCTGCACCGACGCGCCGCGGCAGATCCGCAAAAGTTCTGGGCGGATCTCGCGCGTACCGAGATCGCCTGGCACAAACCGTTCACCGTCACGCTCGACGATTCGGCGGCGCCGAACTTCCGCTGGTTCACCGACGGCGAGCTCAACGTGTCGTACGACTGTCTCGATGTGCATCTCGAGCGCAATGCCGATCAGCTCGCGATCCTCTTCGAGGGCGAGCCGGGCGACGTACGCAAGCTCACCTATCGTGAATTGCATGCCGAGGTTTGCCGTTTCGCCAATGCACTGAAGGCGCGTGGCATTCGTCGCGGCGATCGCGTGGTGATTTACATGCCGCTCGTGCCTGAAGCGGTGGTGGCGATGCAGGCTTGCGCACGCATCGGCGCCATTCACTCCGTGGTCTTCGGCGGGTTCTCGGCGCTGTCGCTGAAAGAGCGCATCGAAGATGCGGGGGCGCGTTGCGTGATCACTGCCGATGGCGGCCGTCGTGGCGGCAACATCGTCGAACTCAAGGCCGCCACCGACAAGGCTCTGGCCGAGGGTTGCGCGAGTGTCGATACGGTGTACGTGCTGCGTCGCACCGGTACGGCCGTACCCATGAAATCCGGGCGTGATCTTTGGTGGCACGAAGCTGTCGCCGCGCAGGCAGATGTCTGCGAGCCCGAGTGGGTCGATGCCGAGCATC
This sequence comes from Gammaproteobacteria bacterium, assembly GCA_010031985.1. Classification (GTDB taxonomy): domain Bacteria; phylum Pseudomonadota; class Gammaproteobacteria; order Steroidobacterales; family Steroidobacteraceae; genus UBA964. The sequence goes on along the minus strand of RGYP01000051.1, from coordinate 4,376 downwards.
CGCTGTTTTTGCTCTACACCTCGGGCTCCACGGGTCGCCCGAAGGGCATACAGCATGCGAGTGCGGGCTATCTTCTCGGCGCCAAGCTGACGACTCGCTGGGTATTCGATCTGCGCCGCGACGACGTGTTCTGGTGCACGGCCGACGTCGGCTGGATCACCGGTCACAGTTACGTGGCTTACGGACCGCTCGCTGCCGGGGCAACGCTCGTCATGTACGAAGGTGCGCCGACCTATCCCGATGGCGGTCGGTTCTGGCGTATTTGCGAGCAGCATGGCGTGACGGTGTTCTACACGGCGCCGACCGCGATTCGCGCGCTGATGAAGCTCGGCGACGAACTGCCTGCGAAGTACGATTTGTCAAAGATCAGACTGCTCGGAAGCGTAGGTGAGCCGATCAACCCCGAAGCCTGGATGTGGTATCACCGCGTCATCGGTGGCGGTCGTTGTCCGATCGTCGATACGTGGTGGCAGACCGAGACCGGCGCAATCATGATTTCACCGATTCCCGGCGTGACCTCGACCAAGCCGGGTTCTTGCACTCAGCCGCTGCCTGGAATCTTTGCCGACATCGTCGACGAAGAGGGGCAGAGCGTGACTACGGCAGATGCCGGCGGATATCTCGTCATCCGCAAGCCTTGGCCATCGATGCTGCGCACCATCTGGGGCGACAACGATCGCTATCTCAAGACCTACTGGGAAAAATTCCAGCACCGCCTCTACGTGGCGGGCGACAGCGCGCATCGCGATGCCGATGGTTGCTTCTGGATCATGGGGCGTGTCGACGACGTGTTGAACGTTGCCGGGCATCGGCTCGGTACCATGGAAATAGAATCCGCGTTGGTCGCGCACCCGCGCATCGCCGAGGCGGCGGTGGTGGGTCGTCAGCACGAGATCAAGGGCGAGTCGGTGTTCGCGTTCGTGGTCTGTCGTGGTGCGCGGCCGACCGGCGACACCAAAGAATTCGAGAAAGAACTGCGCGACTGGGTCGCCGAGCAGCTCGGCGCCATCGCCAAGCCCGACGACATCCGCTTCGCGGACAATCTGCCCAAAACCCGTTCGGGCAAGATCATGCGCCGCTTGCTGCGCGCCATCGCCCGTGGCGAGCCGATCACTCAGGACGTGAGCACGCTCGAGAACCCGGCGATCATCGAGCAGCTGCGCGGTCACTGACCCCGCGCGGCACGGCAGAACGAGCGCGACACGCCCACCGCCCATGAGTGTTGCGCTCGGGCAACAGCTGCAACCGTGTTGCTTCAAAACTTTGCCGCTCTGCACTACGATCGTGCATCAGCCGGTTCTGCGGCGGGCGCAAGTCGCCTGCGCAGGTCACTACAAGAAGCCGGCGTTCGTTCATTCAGCGGAGGTCATTCGATATGTACAGAAGGCACTCACCCGTAGCGCTTTTCGTTTCCATGAGCATTGCGGCGTTTGCCGGTCAGGGCGCTTTGGCCCAGTCCGGTAGTGGCGCCACCCAGGGTGGGCTCGCCCTCGAAGAGATCGTCGTCACGGCTCGCAAGCGCGAAGAATCGCTGCAGGACGTGCCGCTCGCGGTCACGGCCATCACCTCGGCGGACATCGCCAATCGTCAGGTGACCTCGATCGACGACGTCGCGAAATTCGCCCCGGGTCTCGTGTTCGCCAAAACTTTTGGTCGCGCGACCGAACGTCCGGTCGTGCGCGGTCTCGCGAGCGTCCTTGCCGGCACCAACGCTTCGGTGGAGACCGGCGTGTCCTACTTCGTCGATGGCGTCTATTATCAGGGCGACATCGGTAGCCTCGACATGAGCGACATCGAGCGTGTCGAAGTCATCCGTGGTCCGCAGAGTGCGCTCTACGGACGCAACACCTATTCCGGTGCGATCAACTTCGTCACGCGCAAGCCGAGCGATGAATTCAAGGGCGGTGTCAATGGCACCTTCGATCCGGATGAGCGGCAGATGAGTGCGCGCATGTCGGGACGCCTCACCGACAGTCTCGCGGCCAGCGTCAACATGCGCTACTACGACTTCGACGGCCAGTGGAAGAACCAGCTGACCGGCAAGACCGTCGGCAGCGAGAACACGGTGTCCGGTGCAGACAGCGATCACTCGGCCGTCAACCTCATCGGCGCCAACATCAACGGTGTCCAGCCGCAGGCGACGGGTTCATCTTCCGATCGCGACACGTTCAAAGATTGGTCGGCCGAACTCAAGCTGGAATCACCGCGTGACGCCAGCTTCCGTTGGTTGGTGGGTGCCTACAGATACGACTGGGAGCGTCGTGGTTATCGCATGGATTTCGTGAGCCCGAAGGGTCAGGACAATCCGCAGCAGATCTTCACCATCGAGAACTCGGCGCTGTTCGGTTCGCTCGAGTTCGATTTCACCGACCGGTTGTCGGCTTCGCTCGAACTGCGTCGCGCCACCGAGAAAAAGGGCCAGAAAGATTTCGGTGCCACGGCAACCAGCACTTCCTCGGGTAACGCGAACGTACAATCCGGTCCGCTATTCGTCATCTACGACTCCGCCACACGTGGCAACGACGAGTGGAAGTCGACGACGCCGCGGGTCACGGTGGACTACAAGTTCAGCGACGACGTGACGGTGTACGCCAACTACTCGAAGGGCTACAAGCCGGGCGGCTTCAACGGCTCGACGGCGATCGTCGCCAATCGTCCTGCCGACGAATCCTTCAAGCAGGAGCAGTCGCTCAACTACGAACTCGGCATGAAGTCGACTTGGATGGAGCGTCGCGTGTTGCTCAACGTCGCGATCTTCCAGATGAAGGTCAATGACATGCAGCTCACGACACCCGTCAACAACCCGGTGTCGGGCGCGATCACCTCGCTCTCGACCAACCAGGGCGACGGCAAGATCAAGGGCATCGAGATCGAAAGCCGTTTCGTGGCGACCGAAAATCTCACCCTGGGTTTCAACTACGCCTTGGCAGACACCCGATTCACCAAGGGCTGCGACGACTTCCAGTTCACCATCACGAGTGGCGGTGGCATTCTCAATCCCTCGAATCCGAGCGACCCGGCGCGCAATTTGAACGGCAAGGGTGACTGCTCGATCGTCGGACATCCGTTCCCGTTGGCAGCCAAGCACACGGGCTCACTGACGGCGGACTACTCGCGTCCGGTGTTCGGTGGCGACTACCGCTTGTTCATCAACAGCGACCTCTCGTACTCGAGCAAGCGCAACGTGCAGGTGCACAACACCGCGTACACGGGTGCGGCGTCGCTGCTCGGTGCGCGTATCGGCATCGAGACCGACAGCTGGAAGGTCGGTGTGTACGGCCGCAACCTGCTCAACGAAGACTCGGTGGTCGGTGCAACGCGCTGGCTGCACACCTACCTGATCGGTATCCCCGGAGTCACCTTGAAACCGGGCCTGCCATCGACGGCAGTGGCGTCCTACAGCCCGCCGCATGGGCGAACTCGACGAAACGCGTCGGGGGCGTCACGTGCCGCGTGCGTTCGGTCTCGTCGGTCGGATCGGTTTGTCGCGAGCCGATCAGGTGACGCTTCCAGGGTCCTAGCGCATCGGCGTATTGGCGAAAAATCTCGAACGTCGCAGGATCGGCAAAGTTTCTCGGGATGCTACCCTGCGGGTAGAGACGGCAACCGCCCCCGCTCGTCCACTCGGGGCACGGGCCGACGCTGCCGTCTTCGCAAAGTCTGCCGCCATCCAGAAGTTGGACTAAACGCAGCTTCGTCTGCGATCGCAGCCAGCGCAGATTGCCCGACTCGAAAGATTGAATGAACACCGGTGAATCGCGCATCGTCCAACCCACCGACTCGAGCGTGGCGAGTAATCTCGGCTCCAGCGGCAGCCCTTGTTCGCAATGCCAGGTCGGGTGTTTGGTTTCGGGGTAGATGCCTATGGTGCGTCCGCGTGCTGCCGACTCGCGTCGCGCCAGATCAATGATTTCTTCGAGCGTCGGGATTTGATAGAGCCCGTTGAACTCCTGCGACCGATCGGCGCGGGGCTGTATGGCCCGTAGCGTACGCAACTCGGCGAGGGTGAAATCCGTGGTGAACCAGCCGGTGAATTCCTGCCCATCGATGCGCTGCGTCCTCTTGCGCGCTGCGAACTCGGGTCGCGTGGCAACGTCGGTGGTGGAGCCGATTTCCGGTTCATGACGCGCCACCAGATGACCATCACGCGTCGCGACGAGATCCGGCTCGATGAAATCGGCGCCCATTTCGATGGCGAGTCGATAGGACTCGAGCGTGTGCTCCGGCCGATAGCCTGAGGCGCCGCGGTGAGCGATGACGAGCGGCGCAGCCATGACGTGGGTGGTCATCGCGAGTGCAGCCGTACAAAGGAAAGCGAGCCTCGCGAGGTGGGCGATGCTCGTGCACGAGCCGGCAGGGCGAATCATCGCCTGCGT
>RGYP01000006.1 GCA_010031985.1 Gammaproteobacteria bacterium | reverse complement strand
TGCAGCGGCAACCACGCTCGCCGAGCGTGGGCATCGGGTCACGCTGTTCGAAGCCGACACGCGCATCGGTGGCCAGTTCAATCTCGCCAAGCGCATTCCGGGCAAAGAGGAATTCGACGAAACGCTGCGCTATTTCGCGGAGCGTTTGCATGAAACCGGCGTCCACGTGCAACTTGGTCGCTCGGCCTCGGCAGAAGATCTGATCACGGCGGGCTTTGACGAAGTCATCGTCGCCACGGGGGTGACACCCCGCGATCCAAAGATTTCCGGGCAATCACATCCGTCGGTCATGAGCTACCTCGACGTGCTGACCGGTCGACGCAGCGTCGGTGCACGAGTCGCGATTCTGGGTGCCGGCGGCATCGGCTTCGACGTCGCCGAGTTTCTGGTGCACGAGGGGTCCTCGACGACGCTCGATCTGCCCGCATGGAAACGCGAGTGGGGTGTGACCGACCCCGCACTCGCACGCGGCGGCTTGACTACTCCGATGCCCGAACCACCGGCTCGCGAGGTGTATTTGTTGCAGCGCAAGGCGGGCCGCCCCGGCGCCGGCCTTGGCAAGACGACGGGCTGGATTCACCGCGCGGCGCTCAAAATGAAGCGTGTCCAGATGCTGCCGGGCGTCAAATACCAGCATATCGACGATGCGGGTCTGCACATCCTCGAGGGTGAGCGGCCACGCACCCTTGCCGTCGACACCATCGTGCTGTGTACCGGTCAGGAGCCCCGCAGAGATCTCGAGGCTCCACTGCGTACGGCGGGAGTTCCGGTGCACCTCGTGGGGGGTGCGGACGTCGCTGCCGAGCTCGATGCCAAGCGCGCGATCCGTCAGGCGACTTTGCTGGCGCTGACGCTCTAGGGCCCACCACGCAGGCGAGGCGCCGTCCCTCGGCCTGCCGACGGAGCGCTTTCGAGTATCATTTGCGCTCCGGGGCACGTCCTGCCCCGCAGCCAGTTTGACGAGGTCGACATGCCCCTGACGATAGGTGTCCTGCGGGAAACTTTTGCCGGTGAAAAGCGCGTGGCCGCGGCACCGGAAGTGGTCGAAAAGCTGATCAAGCTCGGCTTCGGCGTATGCATCGAATCCGGTGCCGGAGATGCCGCGAATTTCAGTGATTCGGCATTCATCTCCGCAGGCGCAAAAATTGCTGCCGGGGCGGGTGAGCTGCTGGCGACGTCCGACATCGTCTTCAAGGTACGTGCACCGTCGTCGCAGGAAGTCGCGGCCATGCGACCGGGCACCACCTTGATCAGTTTCATCTGGCCCGCGCAGAACCCCGAACTCATGAAGCAGATGGCCGAGCGTCGTTTGACCGTGCTCGCCATGGACAGCGTGCCGCGAATTTCGCGAGCTCAAAAAATGGACGCGTTGTCGTCGATGGCCAACATCGCGGGATATCGCGCTGTCATCGAGGCGGCGCATCACTTCGGGCGTTTTTTCACCGGACAGATCACCGCTGCGGGCAAGGTTCCGCCGGCCAAAGTATTCGTGATCGGTGCGGGCGTGGCGGGCCTTGCGGCGCTCGGCGCCGCGGTCGGACTTGGTGCGATCGTTCGCGCCAACGACACGCGCCCCGAAGTCGGCGATCAGGTGAAATCGATGGGTGCCGAATTCGTGCCGGTCGATTATCAGGAAGAGGGTACCGGCGTTGGCGGCTACGCCAAGGTCATGAGCGAAGGTTTCCAGAGGGCGCAGCGCGAGGTGTTCGCGAAGCAGGCCAAGGACGTCGACATCATCATCACGACGGCGCTGATTCCCGGCAAGCCGGCACCGAAGCTGATCACGGCGGACATGGTTCGTTCGATGCGGCCGGGCAGCGTGATTGTCGACCTGGCGTCGGAGCAAGGCGGCAACTGCGAGCTCACGGTACCGGGCGAGGTCGTGGTGCGAGAGGGCGTCACGATCATCGGCTACACCGATTTGCCGAGCCGGCTGTCGAAGCAGGCGTCGACGCTGTACGCGACCAATTTGCTGCGGCTCACGGAAGAACTCTGCAAGACCAAAGATGGCAACATCAACGTCAACTTCGAAGACGAGGCCATTCGCGGCGCGACGGTGATCAAGGAGGGCGAGGTGACTTGGCCGCCGCCACCCCCGCGGCTCTCGGCCGCACCGCCACAGGCGAAGCCCGCCGCTTCCGCAGCGCCTGCGCCAGCAAAGAAATCATCTCACGGTCATGGCGCCGGCGGTGAGCCCATGTCGGGCAAAACGCTTGCCGGTGTTTTCGCGGTGGGCGCTGTGCTCTTCTGGTTGGTCGGTGCTTATGCCCCTGCCTCCTTCCTCGGGCATTTCACGGTCTTCGTGCTGGCCTGTTTCATCGGCTACATGGTGATCTGGAACGTCACGCCCTCGCTGCACACGCCGTTGATGAGCGTGACCAATGCCATATCCAGCATCATCGCGGTCGGCGCCCTCGTGCAGGTCGCGCCGCCTCTCAGAGAAGGCGCGACCGATCGACCCGATGCGCTGATTCTGGGTCTTGCCGTGGCGGCGCTCGCGCTGACGGCCATCAACATGTTCGGCGGCTTCGCCGTGACTCGTCGCATGCTCGCGATGTTCCGCAAGTAAGAGGCCGCCGTCATGTCAGAAAATCTCGCAACCGTTGCTTATCTCGGCGCCGCCATTCTGTTCATCATGAGCCTCGGCGGACTGTCGAATCCCGAGACTTCGCGTCGCGGCAATCTCTATGGCATCGTGGGTATGACACTCGCGGTTCTCGCCACCGTGCTCGGCCCGCGGGTCGATCTGGGCGCGGGGTTGCCGTGGATCGTCGGCGCCTTGGCCGTCGGTGGTGCCATCGGTCTGTACGCGGCGCGTACCGTGCAAATGACGCAGATGCCCGAGCTCGTCGCGTTGATGCATAGCCTCGTGGGTCTGGCGGCCTGCTTCGTCGGCTTCGCCAGTTACGTCGATACCTCGATCGCTTACGAGGGTGCCGAAAAAGCGATACACGAAGTCGAGATCTACATCGGCATCCTCATCGGTGCGGTGACTTTCTCGGGATCCGTCATCGCGTTCGGCAAGCTCTCCGGCAAGATCAGTGGCAAACCGCTGCTGTTGCCGGCGCGGCACTGGCTCAATCTATCGGCCTTGCTGGTGGTGATCTGGTTCGGCGTGCAGTTCGTCGCAGCGCCGAGCATCGAGGCGGGAATGACGCCGCTGCTCGTCATGACGGTGATCGCGCTGCTCTTCGGCATACACATGGTGGTCGCCATCGGTGGTGCCGACATGCCGGTCGTGGTGTCGATGCTCAACAGCTACTCGGGTTGGGCCGCCGCAGCCACGGGCTTCATGCTGGCCAATGATCTGCTGATCGTCACCGGTGCGCTCGTCGGTTCATCGGGCGCCATCCTCTCGTACATCATGTGCCGCGCCATGAATCGCAATTTCGTGAGCGTCATCGCCGGTGGTTTCGGCACCGGTGGCGGTACCACACCGGCGGCAACGGGCGGTGCGCAGCCGGCGGGTGAGGTGACCTCCGTGAGCGCCAGCGAAACGGCAGAGATGCTGCGATCGTCGAAGAACGTCGTCATCGTTCCGGGTTACGGCATGGCCGTCGCGCAGGCGCAGCACACGGTCTACGAAATCACCAAGTTGCTGCGCGAAAAAGGCGTGAACGTGCGCTTTGCCATTCATCCGGTCGCGGGCCGCATGCCCGGGCACATGAACGTGCTGCTTGCCGAAGCCAAGGTCCCGTACGACATCGTGCTCGAGATGGACGAGATCAACGACGACTTTCCGGACACGGACGTTTCGATCGTGATCGGCGCCAACGACATCGTGAACCCGGCAGCCGAAGACGACCCGACGAGCCCGATCGCCGGCATGCCCGTGTTGCAGGTCTGGAAGTCGAAAGCCTCGATCGTGATGAAGCGCTCGATGGCCTCTGGCTATGCCGGCGTCGACAACCCGCTGTTCTTCAAGGACAACAATCGCATGCTCTTCGGCGATGCAAAGAAAATGCTCGACGAGGTGCTAGTGGCCCTGAAGAGCTGAGAGAAGCCAAGCCGCGCGAGGCGCTAGTCGTAAAGCAGCGCGCGCTGCCGTGCAGTAGCGAAATCTTGGGTCGCTTCATGCCACGAGTTCGCTATTTCTGCGCTGTCCATGCCGGCTTCGAGCTGTCGTCGCAGGTTCAGGTCGCCCCAGTGCGTACCGAGGGCTCGATCGTCGCGAAACGCGATGCGTTCCGGATATAGCTTGCGTAGTGTCGCGAGTATCGCCACCGCCGTGCGTAGCGGTCGGTAGTTCGACGGGTTGGTGATGCGCAGGCGGACGCCCTGCATCGGCGTATCGCGATACCTGCCATAAAACGGCTTGTAGTGGATCGCCTGAAACAGGACACCCGGAAGCTGCAAGGCCTGTAGTGCCTCTTCGAGCCGGGTAGCCTCGAGGAACGTCCCCCCAACGATTTCAAACGGCATCGTCGAACCGACACCCTCGTTGATGTCTTTGACCGTCGCGGCCACCATGCCTGTGGTGGTGTACAGATAGGCCTGGGTCGCCGACGGAACGTGCGGCGAGGTGATGCTCCAGATGAGACCCGTGTCCTCCCAGCTCATCGTGCGTCGCCAGCCGCGCATCGGTACCACGCGCAGATCGCAGCCGATACCCAGTTGGTCATTGAAGTAGCGACCTACTTCGCCGAGCGTCATGCCATGGGTGACGGGTACCGGACCCCAGCCTATGAAACTGCGGAAGCGCTCCTCGACGAGCATGCCCTCAAAGTTCAGTCCGCCGAGAGGGTTCGGTCGATCGAGCACGACGAGCGGAACGTGCGTCGCGGCGCAGGCGTGCAGCGCTTCGCCCAAGGTCGAGATGTAGGTGTAGGTTCGAGAACCGACGTCCTGGATGTCGAAAAGAATCACCTGGACGTCGGCCAGCGCCGTCTTCGAGGGGCGTTTCTCTTTGCCGTACAGGCTGACCACGGCGACGCCGGTCTTCGGGTCACGTCCATCGGCAACGGTCTCGCCGGCGGGAACCTCACCCCGGATGCCGTGCTCGGGACCAAACAGCCTGACCAAAGATAACCGTGGGTCAGCGGCGAGTCGGTCGACCGTGGGCACGAGATTGCCATCGACGCCGGAGGGGTTGGTGATCAGGCCGACGCGTTTGCCGGCCACGAGTTCGAGATAGGGGCTGTCGGGCCCCAGCAAGACATCGATGCCGAGCTCCACCTTGTGCGGTTCCGCCGATAAAGCCGCGTGAGACGTCAGCAGGGACCAGACCCCCAAAAAGGTCGCCATGAGTTGCGAGCGGCGTTTCATTTGCGAAATCAGGCCTTGAAGTACCAGCGGCGTCGGTGCAGCCATTCTGCCACGAGCCAATACACCAGCAGCGTTGCAACTGCGAATAGAAAAGACCCAAGTCTGGGATCTGCCGACAACGGAGCAAAGAATTCTTCGTGCAGTCGTGACAGTAGCGTCACGTATTGCGGCGCGCCCGCAGGGTCGGTGCCCTTTTCAAAGCGGATCAGGGCGAGGGTTCGTGGTACGAGTCCGCTGAGCGCAAAGATCATCAGGGCATTTCGGCCAAACGCTTCGCAGCCCCGCAGCAGGGGTTCGGTCAACGGATTTTGCCACCGCCATCGGTCGATGCACTGCAGCAGGACAGCGATCGACATCGTAGCCAGTCCCGTCGTCAGCAATACGTAGCTCGATGTCCAGAGTTTTTTGTTGATTGGTATCAGCTCGTGTGCGAGCGAACCGATCAGGCTTGCAGCGACTGCAATCAGCAGCAGATCGCGAACCAGAGCTCTCGTGTCGCGGCGTTGCAATAAAAAGTGGCCGACCGCATAGCCCAGCAGCACTTGGGCGATTGCTGGAGCGGTGCTGGCCAGTCCCTCGGGGTCGAAGGGTACGCCCTCGCCGCGGTAGAGGTGAGATTCGCCGAGCAGCGCTCTGTCCAAGGTGGTACCAAAGAAACCGTCGATCGAATAAGGGTCGGCGCCGTTGGCAAAAGCAACGCATGCCCACCAATATCCCGCCAGCAACAAAGCACTGCAAAGGAGCGCTGCACGGACACCACCGCTGCGCACGATCAGTGCAGCACAAGCCCAGCAGAGCGCGATCCGTTGTAAAACGCCCATGATGCGCAGCATGTCGAAGTCCTTGAGCTGCAAGCTGCCGTCCGCTCCCCATTTGACGAAGGGCCAGGCATTGAGCAACAACCCGATGCCGAAAATGAGCAGCGTGCGTCGTACCCAGCGGGACCAAAACTTAGCGCTGTCTGCGGTGCGTGCCGGGGTCAACGCAAGGGCATTGCCAACCGCGAACAAAAAGAATGGAAAGACCAGATCGGTGAGCGTCCAGCCATGCCAGCTCGCATGGGCCAGTGGCGGATAGAGGCTCGCCCATGAGCCGGGATTGTTCACCAGGATCATCAGGGCGACGGTCGCGCCGCGGAACACATCCAAAGTTCGGTTGCGATCGGTCATTGCGTGGGCCGGCATCCAAAGGCCCGAACGATATTGGCAGCATGCGGTCCGTTCGTCGACCCGCCGCCTTTCTTGCAGATCGGCTAAAGTGTGGGCGATGAGATTTTCGGATGTACAGGCGGCCGAGTTCTTCGATCAGGGTTGGACGGTAGTCGAGGGGCTATTCAGCCTCGACGAAATGCGTACGGCGCGGACGGCCTTCGAGCGTCTGTATGGCGCTGCTCAAGGCTTGCGCACCACCCAGGACCATGACGGCGCCTATTTCGTGCTCGAGGCCCCGCCGAAAGGCGAGGTCATCGTGAAGCGGGTCGTGTGGGCCGGCGGTGCAGAGCCCGACCTGCTCGCGCTCAGTGCCGATCCGCGTTTGATCGAGCCCGCGCTCGATCTTCTCGGCAGCGATCATTGCGAGCAACTGCTTTGCCAGGCGCACTTCAAGATGCCGCGCGATGGCGTCTCCTTCGACTGGCACCAGGACGTACAGCACCGCGACAAGGGTCCGGGGACTTGGCAGGATCTCAACGGTCGCGGCTCCTACGTGCAGACCATCATGCTGATCGATGACATGACTGAGGCCAACGGGCCGCTGAAGTTCATCCCGCGCAGCGCGGTCCGTGGCGGCGACACGTTGCGCTTGTCCGCCGATTCCTATGACTACAACACGCCGATGGGTCGTACCGACAAGCCTGCACCTTTTGATGAGTCGCAGGCAGTGACGATCACGGGCCCCGCCGGGACCGTTTTATTCTTTGGCCCGTATGCCATACACGGCAGCATGGCGAATGAGTCGGACATTCCGCGTCGCGTGCTTATCAACGGCTATGCATATCCTGGTGCGAACGGCCGGGTTTATCCGGGGCGCGGCTCGGGGCGGACCTTGCGCCGACCGACAGTCGTCCAGCGTGATTGAGCAGCTTTTTCCGAGGCACATCCGGCGTGGGCAGCAGTTACTTTCATCTACTCGACTGGACCATCGTCGGGGCATATTTTCTGCTCGTGACCTGGATCGGCCATCACGTCAAAGATTTGCAGGGCAGCACACGCGAGTACTTTCTCGGTTCTCGCTCTCTGCCTTGGTATGCCGTATCGATGTCGATCGTCGCCACTGCGGTGAGTGGCGTCACTTTCATCGGCGTCCCAGCGCTGGTGTTCGCGCAGGGCGGCGATTTTCGCTATCTGCAGTTCTGTCTGGCGGGGCTCATCTCCAAGGCCATTCTCGGCCACTTCATTTTGCCGCGCCTGTACGAAAAAAATTACGCGAGCCCCTACGATTTCATCCGCGATAAACTCGGGCCGGTGTTCGGCAAACTGTCGGCGCTGCTTTTTTTCATTGGAGCAGTACTCGGTCAGGGTGTTCGGGTGTTCGCGGTCGCGCTCGTCCTCGAGTTGCTCACCGGCCTCGATTTTGCCGGTTGCGTCGCGCTCAGCGTGGGCGTGGCCGCGCTCAGTACCATGCTCGGCGGCATTCGCGCGGTGGTTTGGTCCGACGTGCTGCAGTTCTGCATGTTCGTCGCCGCCGGGGTGATCGCCATTCTTTTCGTCACGCAAACCTATCCCGAAGGATTCACGGGACTGCTATCGGCCGCAGAATCTGCGGGCAAGACGCACATCGTCGAGTGGAGCACCGATCCGCGCGTCAACTTCACGCTTTGGGCAGGCGCCTTCGCGATGCCCTTCCAGAATCTCGCAGCCTACGGTACCGACCAGCTGAATACGCAGCGCATGCTGTGCTGTCGGTCGGTACGGGAGGCGCGGATCGCGCTTTATGTCAGCAACTTCGGCGAGCTCGTAGTCGTCTTGTTTTTGACCGTGGGCGTTGCGCTTTGGGGCTATTACGGCCTTAATCCGATCGATCCGTCGTTCGCGCCCCTGATCGCCGAAAACGTCGATCGTGTCTTTCCCGCGTTCATCCTGTCGGAAATGCCGACTGGCCTGCGCGGATTCATGGTGGCAGCCCTGTTTGCGGCAGCGATGTCGAGCCCGGTGCTCTCTGCGCTCTCCGAGACCAGTATCACGATGTTCCACGAAGGCCATCGCAACGGCACGCTCGGCGAGGCGAGGGCGGTGACGCTATCGCGCATCCTGGTGATCGTCTGGGCGTTCGTCCTGGGTGGTTTTGCCTTGCTGCTGGCAGGTTCCGACGAAAGATTGATCCCGCTCGCGTTCGCCATGACTGCATATACCTATGGTCCGATGCTCGGGCTTTTTCTGCTCGCCTTGTTCGTTCCGCGCGAGCGGATCCGCAATGCGCCGCTCGGCGTCGCGGTGTCACTCATCGGCGTATTGTTGGTCCACAACGCGCAATTTTTCGGGTTCACCAGCGAGCGTGAGCTGGTCGCATTTCCATGGCTGTTTCCGCTGGGGGCCGCGCTTTGCCTGGGGTTCGCCCTCTTGCCCATCGGCAAGGGGACTCGGCTATCCTCCGCGTCATGAGTCACGGCAGAGTCACGCCGCAACTGCGGCATTGGATCGTCAAGCAAATCGAGGCGGGCCAAAGCCCCGAGTCAGTGCTTGAATCGATGATTCGCAACGGCTGGCCGGAAGGTGCCGCGCTCGATGTGATGGAGCGGACGCTGCGCATGCGTGTGGCGCAGATCAAGGCTGCGGAGAACGCGGCGGCGCAGGCGACCCCCGCCAACGACCCTCCGCCGGCGTCCGAGGCCTGACGGATGCGCGCGTCCCGCGCCGATATCGACGCGCTGCCGATATTCCCGCTGATCGACCCGGCATTCCTCACCCTCGAAGAGCATGCCGCCTTGCTAAGCTTCGCCGAGCGTAACGACGCTGCCTTCGGTGTGCCAGATGCCACTGATTACTGGAAAGGTCGAACGCTCACGCCTACAGATATCAACGACGAGCACGTCCGCGGGGTATTTCGACGGACACGCGACCGCGCCATTGCCAAGCTCTCGACAGTACTCAACGAGCAGCTCGGGCCACAGCCGCCGCTTTATTCCGACCTCATCAACTATGCGCGCTGGCCGCCCGGCTACGAGTTGCAGCCGCATGCCGACAGCGAAAATCCGAACGGAGCTCCGCATCCCTATCCTTGGCGTGACTTCGCCACGGTCATTTATTTGAACGATGACTATGAGGGAGGCGAAATCCACTTTCCGAATCTCGGCCTCGAACTGAAACCGCAACCGCGTATGCTGGTGGTATTTCCCGGAACGATGTTTTTCCTGCATGGTGTACGCCGCGTGACGCGCGGCATGCGACATACCATTGCGTCGTTCATCACCTTCGATCCCGAGCATCGTTTCGAATTCTGAGCTGCGCATGGCTACCGCATGATCAAGGTTCCCGACAATACGATTGCCGCCATTCCCTATGACGACTTTTATCGCGGCAAGCACGAGCAGGTTTATTTCAACCTGCGCGGCCGAAACAAGCGCGACTGGTTTTCGCGCCATGCCTATTTTTGCCTGCCGCTGGTGATCGGCAATCAGTACGGCCTGGCGATGCGCTCGCTGTGGCGCGCGACTTTTCTCTGGAACGGTGGGCCCGACCCCGGCGACACCACGGTCACCATTCACAACACCGAGGACGAGGCCCGCCACGGCAGTCTGCAGACCATGGTGTCCAATTTCGGTCTCGGGATCGTCACGGTGCAAGCGGCCTTTGCGCTACGCACTCCGCCCGGCATCAATCTCATGACATTGCAGCCGCCCAATTTTTTCATAGACGGCTTGCAGAACATGGCGGGTGTTGTCGAGACCGACAACCTGCGTCGCGACTTCACCTTCAATCTCAAAATCACCCGTGCGAATTTTCCGGTGGAGATTCAGGTGGGCGACGTCATCGCCGGCGTCATGCCCATCCCGCGACAATTCGTCGAAAATTTCGAACTCGTCGACGGCTGTACACTATTCACGCCTGAAGAGATCGCTGCCGAGCAGCAGGCGGCTCGCGATTTCGGTCGTGAACGTACGGAGCGCGACCCCCTCCGACCCGACGGTGTCGGTCGTCGTTACCACAAGGGCGAGGACGTGTACGGGAACAAATTTGCGTACCCGCACCAGACGCGGCTGAAGAACGGACCCGAACGTTCCGAGGAAGACTAGCTTCGTACGTCCTGCTCAGCCGCTCGCCCAGCCGAGCGAGCGTTCCACCGCGCGTGACCACTCGTGCATGCGCGCAGCCGCCGCATCGCGCGACATCGTCGGCTCGAAGCGCCGCTCTACGCGCCATCGGGCCGAGATTTCGTCCGTCGATCCCCAGAAGCCGGTCGCAAGACCCGCGAGGTAGGCGGCGCCCAACGCCGTCGTTTCGGTCACGGCAGGACGGATCACCGGTACGCCCAAAAGATCCGATTGGAATTGCATCAAAAAATTGTTGCGCGAGGCACCACCATCCACCCGCAGCTCATGCAGCGGCACCGCCGCATCTTTTTGCATAGCGAGCAGCAACTCTGCACTCTGAAAAGCGATGGCCTCGAGCGCAGCACGGGCAATGTGACCACGCGTCGTGCCACGCGTGATGCCAGCGATCGAGCCGCGCGCGAAAGGGTCCCAATGCGGGCTGCCGAGGCCGGTGAATGCGGGTACCACATAGACACCACCATGATCCGCGACACTGGTCGCCAAAGCCTCGACATCCTCGGCACGTGCCACGAAGCCGAGACCGTCGCGCAACCATTGCACCACGGCACCGCCGACGAAAACGCTACCCTCCAAGGCGTATTGCAGTGGCCCGTGCCCCTCGCCGGTGCCGGATGTACAGGCAATGGTCGTGAGCAAACGATGATGCGAGGCGAGCGGGCGCGTTCCGGTATGCATAAGCATGAAGCAGCCGGTGCCATAAGTATTCTTTGCCATGCCGGGTTGCAGACAGGCCTGGCCGAACAGCGCCGATTGCTGATCGCCGGCAAGACCGGTGAGCGGTACGTCGAGATCGCCGATGGAGATCGTGACGTCGATGTCGAAAGACGAGGGCAGCACTTGCGGCAACACGGCTCGCGGGATGCGCAGTAACTTGAGCATGCCTTCATCCCATTCGCCGTCGAGGTTGAGCAGCAGTGTGCGACTCGCGTTGGTGACGTCGGTGATGTGGTGCCTGCCGTCCGACAGCTTCCAGGCGAGCCAACTGTCGATCGTGCCGAAGCACAGTTCTCCACGCTCTGCCCGAGCGCGTGCTTGTGGCACATGATCCAATAGCCACCCGAGTTTGGTACCCGAGAAATACGGATCGAGAAGCAAACCGGTGCGTCGCGCGACTTCCGCTTCATGTCCGGCGGCTCGCAGCGCCGTACAGGTCTCGGCGGTACGGCGATCTTGCCAGACGATCGCGGGAGCGATGGGCAGACCGCTCGCTCGATCCCAAAGAACCGTGGTCTCGCGCTGATTGGTGATGCCTACCGCTGCGACGTCACCGGGCTTCGCCGCTGTCTTCTTCAGCACCTCTTCGATCGTGGCGCGCTGGGTCTCCCAGATCTCGAGTGCGTCGTGCTCAACCCATCCTGCTTGCGGGAAATGCTGCGTGAACTCGCGCTGCGCCGTCGCGACGATGTTACCGGCGTGATCGAAAAGAATGGATCGTGAACTCGTCGTGCCTTGATCTAGTGCGAGGATCCAGCGGCTCATGAATGACTCCCGGTCATGACTTTTTCCGATGGCAGCAGCCGAGGCTGATGCTAACGCATCTGCGTCATCGAAGATTTTCTGTTGCAGCCGGCCATCGACCTTGCGAGGATCGAAGGGTCATGGAAACCGATCGCCAGCCCTACCGCCCCCTCTACACGCAGATCCAGGAAGCGCTCGTCCGACGGATCGTCGAGGGCGAGTGGCGGCCAGGCGAACTGCTGCCGAGCGAACAGGCGCTCGCGCTTCAGCTCGGGGTGAGTCAGGGGACCATACGCAAGGCGATGGACGCCCTCGAGGCCGAAAAAATCATCGACCGCCGACAGGGCAAGGGCACGTTCGTCGCCGAGCTCACGCAAGAGCAATCGGTATACCGTTTTTTTCGACTGTCGCGACCCGACGGTCGACGAATCGTACCAACGAGTGGCAATGAAACTGTTCGACTCCAGCCCATGGGGGCGAGGGCCGCACTGGCTCTCGGTCTTGAGGAGGGAGTACCCGCCTACGAGGTCTTGCGTACGCGCCTCGTCGATGGGCAGCCACTCGCCTTCGAGCGTACGGTGGTACCCGAAAAATTTTTCCCCGCACTTGATAGACACTCGCTGCTGCCGAATGCGTTATTCACGCTTTATCAGCGCGAGTACGGGATCAACGTCGTCTCGACGGACGAACGGTTGCGAGCCGATCTTTGTGACGAACAGGACGCCGCTTATCTCGGTTTGTCGCGAGGCGCGCCCTTGCTCGAGATCGAGCGCGTTGCGGTCACCGTCACCGGCGAGCGCGTGGAGTGGCGGCTCAGTCGCTGCAATACGAATTTGTGCATGTACGGCATCACCTTGACCTGAGAGCACCGGTATCGGCATCGGTACCAGTAGTGGTACGACCAAGAAACGACATCAGTACGAATCGAGAAAGTACAAGGTCCGTTTCTCGCAACTATGCATGAATTTGGCGAGGTGACCGCCGATAGGAATATTGAGAGTCTTCCGCAGATAACTTTCAACCCCATGAGTCGCCTTGAACGAGCTACCGCAAGATCCCGCTGACTGGTCGGCGTTGCAGCAGCTGCTGGTGCAGGCGATGTCCTTGCCGGCCCACGAGCGCAATGCCTGGGTCGAGTCCTTACCCGCGACACACCATGCGCTGCGCGAGCCCTTGCGTCGGCTTCTAGAAGTGCAGGCCGGCATCGAGACCCGTCATTTCATCGATGCAACGCTTACTGCTCCAGAGGTACTGACTCCCCCTGCGACCGTCCTGATCGGCGACCTCGTCGGCCCTTACCGACTGCTGCAGCAAATTGGCGACGGTGGCATGGGCTCGGTGTGGTTGGCCGAGCGCACCGACGGCACCATCAAGCGCAAGATCGCGCTCAAACTTCCGCGCATGGTCTGGGCTCGCGACCTCGCGAGCCGCATGGCGCGCGAGCGCGACATCCTCGGTTCACTCGAGCATCCGAACATTGCAAGGCTGTACGACGCCGGCGTCGACCAGCTCGGTCGGCCGTTTCTAGCGCTCGAATACGTCGAAGGCCAGCGCCTCGATCACTACTGCGATGAGCATCGACTGACGGTGGATGGCCGCATTCGCCTGTTTTTGCAAGTTCTCGACGCCGTCCAGTACGCGCATACCAACCTCGTCTTGCACCGAGACCTCAAGCCGGGAAACATCCTCGTCAATCAACGTGCCGAAATCCGACTCCTCGACTTTGGCATTGCCAAGCT
Source organism: Gammaproteobacteria bacterium (assembly GCA_010031985.1). Taxonomy (GTDB): domain Bacteria; phylum Pseudomonadota; class Gammaproteobacteria; order Steroidobacterales; family Steroidobacteraceae; genus UBA964. The sequence continues at coordinate 9,129 of RGYP01000006.1, read as the reverse complement.
GATCGGAGACGACACCGCATCCTCACCCGCCGACGCGCTCTCCCGTTCCCTGTCGAGGGCGATGACACCCCGCTACGCAAGCCCCGAGCAGGTGCAGCAATCACGTCTGACGCTGGCATCCGACGTCTACTCGTTGGGTGTGATGCTTTACGAGTTGCTCGTCGGTACTACGCCGCTCATCACCCATAACGGATCGCGCGCCGAGCTCGAGATCGCGATCACCGAAGGCCATCTACGCACGCCAAGTCGCGCCAAGATCGATCCGTGTACGGCAGACTTGCGCCAAACCACCACTCGGCGCCTGCTGCGCATCCTGCGCGGCGAACTCGACGCCGTGTTGCTCAAGGCGCTGGCTCGCAACGCAACTGATCGATACCCCTCCGCCGAGGCGCTTCGCGCCGATCTCGTGCGCTGGCTCGAAGGTCATCCGGTACGCGCGAAACCGCCCTCACGCCTGCTCGCTCTTCGAAAATTCATCGCTCGCAATGCCTGGACCGTCGGCATCGGGACCGCGGCCGTCACCGCCGTGACCACGGCCGCCATCATCGCCATCCTGCAAGCCCGTGAGGCTCGCATCGAGTCCCGCCGCGCAACCGCCACTCGCGACTTTCTCATCGGTCTATTCGAAAACGCTAACCCTGAGTTGCACGGGGGGAGGGATATTGCAGCTAAGCAGCTGTTGCTATCCGGCGAGACCGTACTAGATGGTGCAATTGATTTTGATCATCGTGTCAAAGCTGATATCTACTCTGCTATCGCGACGGTCTGGAGTCAGACGGGAGATCGCGAAAAAACAAAAACGACATCTGCAAAACGCGTCGCCTTATTAGAACGGGACGGACCCTCACGCGCCCTACTGAATGCACTATTTGACTATGTCGAATCCTGTGTGAGAACAGGAGATCTCGATATCGCCGCGATATACCTAAGTCGAATTGCAGAACTATCCCTCAAGATTCCGCTACTCGAGTACCAACATGCCGAATACGATTGGTATATAGGCTGGATCGCGCTAAGAAAAAGAGAGTTTAATAAAGCAGAGAAAGCATTTTCTCATTCAATCGATAGCTCACGACGAATTAAAGATAAGTCGAGAGAACTTCGAGCACTGTCTGGTCGTATTCAAAGTCGACTAGGCTTGGGGGATCGAGAAGCCGCGATCATCGATTATCACCTCTCTAAATCTCTGTTAGATACGAAGGGCATTCCTATGGAGGATCAGCTCAGTCGTTCTTTTGAGATTGCTGCAGCAATGTACATGTTTGGGGAATATCGAACCGGCTGGCCACTAATGGAGGATGTTTTCAAAAAGGCTCAGGCGCGGCGCGGAAAATTTTCGGCTATCGACTCATCAATTCATTTATATTGGCTGAAGTGGTCTAGTCGGTTAGGTAAATTTTCAGAGCCCTTATTGTGGCTAGAGGAGAGACGGGCCTTTCAATCTCTTAGTGAAGAGGTGCTCTCAGAAATAAATAGTCCGAAGATACGGTTGTCAGAAGTCGAACTTCAGATTGCTTCTGGTAACTTGAATGCTGCAAGAAATAACATTAGTGAGATATCGAGGGTTGCGACTACGACGCCAACATCAAAAGCAGACGAATTCGAACTTGCTGTATTGAAACTCGAGCTTCTCCTAATCGCTCGAGAACCGAAAAAGATAATGAGAGCGTTATCTGAGTACCCGTGGAAGACATCAAACGATAGCGAGCCCCCAGAGGAATGGCGACCATACTTTTACTGGTATCGCGGTGTTGCGCTGGGGTTGGATAGTCAATACCGAAACTCAGAAACTGAACTTCTAATAGCAGAGGCCGAAGCGGCGCAAGTTTTTGGGCCGCTACACCCGCGCACAAGTTTAATTTCGGCCGATAGAGTTTTGATGTCGCTGATGGGTAAATCGAATGATGGCGAAGACTTGAGAAAAAAACGCTCTCATATAGAGACTCTAGTTAAGAGGCTGAGTGACTCACTGGGCGAAGAGCACCCTCTGGTCACCAAAGCAGAAAAAATCATAGAGCAGATTGATAGAGGCTACTTCAATACATCCGGAATAAGTTTCAATAACGAATTATCTGGTATCCGTATTTATTGAAATATCAACAAATACCCCTTGCTTACTAATAAAAAAACGTCACGATGGCTTGCCGATGTAGGCTCTCAAAAGTCTTTGTAGGAGTTTCAAATGAAAAGTTATCGATGCCGCACACCCAAAGGAATACATACGACTCTTGGAATGCTGTTGCTATGCGCCCTGTCATCACAGAACGCGATAGCTGTTGATTCTTCAGTGGTTGGTATTAGCGATTACCCGATTGACAGTTTTAGCATGGTCCCTAGTGCTGACCGACCGTCCGATAGAGATATGATTCGACCGCCAATCATTCCGCGGATTCCCCCACGGTAGAGACTCACGTATCCTCCACCCGCCCAATGGCGGGTGGAGGATTCACGTGACCGGAAGTTCTGACAACGCTGCGACGGGATCGGTTTTCGAAGTAATTGTTTCCCGTAGCTCGACGAAAAAATTTGCGGACACTCCATTAGGTCGAAACCAGATCGAAGCCCTTCTGACGGCGGCAGTTCGGGCGCCTGATCACGGATTACTTGCTCCCTGGCGCTTCACGATTCTCGAGGGTAACTCGCGCCGGATCCTGGGCGATGCGATGAGCGCGGCTTTACTGGAGAAGATGCCGGATGCCGATGCGGAGGCACGACAGCGAGAAGCGTCCAAGGCCTTCCGGTCTCCGGTTCTTATCGTCGTCTCGGCGCTGCCGCAATCTCATCCGAAGGTGCCGGCGGTGGAGCAGCTCGTCGCGGTGGGTGCTGCTATCCAAAATCTTTGGATCGCGGCGCATTCGATGGGTCTCGGCGCGGCGTGGAAGACTGGGTCACACGCTTACAGCTCTACGGTGAAGCGGGCCCTGAGCCTGATGGAGGACGAGCAGATCCTCGGGTTCGTGCACGTGGGTGTACCGCTCTCGAAGGCGGTTGTCCGACCGGCCGACCTGTCGGGCAAAGTCCGTTGGCTTCAGGATCTTCGGCAGTAATCGCCCTTCAAGTCAGCGACATCGCGCTGACGATGACGCCGTTCTCGTCCGCGTAGAGCCAGTCGCCTGGGGTGAACGTGACCCCGGCAAAGCTGACGACGACATCGCGCTCGCCGGTACCGAGCTTGTTGGGTTTGGTGGGGCAGATGTCGAGAGCGCGAACGGCGATCGGCATCTGACGTACGACTTCCACATCGCGGACGGCGCCATTGATCACGATTCCCGCCCAGCCGTTGTCGCGAAGCAATGCCCCGAGCATGTCGCCGAACAGTGCGCGCTCCAGCGAGCCGCCACCATCGACGACCATCACTCGGCCCTCGCCCGGGGACTCTAAGGTCGCCTTGAGCAAGGCGTTGTCTTCACGGCAACGAATGGTCGTGACCCGACCGTGAAATTTGCTCAGTTGGCCGAAGTGACGGAATCCCGGCCGGAGAGTCTGCACTTTGCCGGCATGCGCGTCGGAGAGGTCGCAGATGCTTGGAATCATGGTTGGCCTGCGTGGAGTGTGTTATCCATTCGTGACTCGACTGAAATGATTTTACGGGGGAGACACGATGATACTGATTACGGGAGCCACTGGCCGTACCGGAAGCCACGCCGCGAGGGAGCTGGCCGCCAGAGGGGCGGCCGTCAGGGCGCTGGTGCGTAACAAGGACAAGGCTGCGGCGCTGGCTGCGCTGGGAGTCGAGTTGGCGCTTGGTGATGCAGGCGATGCCGACAGCCTGCGCGCGGCGATGCGCGGGATCAGCAAGGTGGCGGTCATCCTGCCTAACGGTGAAAACCAACTGACCATGGAAAAGCGGATTGTCGATGTCGCGGTCGAGTGTGGCGCCCAACACATTCTGAAGATTTCTTCCATGGAGTCTCTGCCGACGGCCAAGATCGGCACGCACCGCATGCATTGGGAGTCCGAGGAGCACATCCGGTCGAAGGGCGTGGCGTGGACGATGGTACGACCTAGCTTTTTCATGCAGAATTTTTTGGCGAACGCAGCAACCATCAAGGCGCAGAACAAGTTCTTCTATCCTTTTGGCGATCGTGGTGCCGCCGCCATGGCAGATTCGCGAGATGCAGGGTTTTTCGCTGCGCATTGTCTTGCAACCTCGGGGCACGAGAACAAGAGTTACGACATCACGAGCCCCGACAAGCTGACATTTCATGAGGCAGCAGCGGTTTTCAGTCGGGAGCTTGGTCGCCCGATCGCTTACGTGCCGCAGGACCCCGTCGAGTACAAGGCTCATCTTGGCAAGTTTCTCGCTAGCAAATGGCACCTCGACGCAGTCTGCGACATCTTCGCCGAGATTGCTGCGGGTTACGTCGTCGAGACGACGTCGACATTCAAAGAAATAACCGGGCGTGCGCCGCGTGATCTCGCCGCTTTCGTGCGCGAGATGCGAGCCGTCTTCACGCCCTGAGAGCCGGCGGTCAAGCTCGCATGCCCCGCAGTCGTCTCCTCGCCGTCGATGAGGGCGACTTTGGGCTTGTTTTGCGAGCTGCACGTTTTGCCGCGTGGAAACATCGAGATCAGCGGCGCAAGGGCAGGGGACATCTGCCCTATATCAATCACCCACTCGATCTGGCCGACGTGCTTTGGTTCGAGGGTGGAGTGCGGGATCCGGTGGTTCTGGCGGCCGCGCTACTGCACGATACCATCGAAGATACGCAGACCTCGCTGCAAGAGCTGCAGGGGGAGTTCGGCGAGCAGATCGCGCGTATCGTCATGGAGGTTACGGACGAGCGCTCACTGCATTGGCGAGCACGCAAGAAATTGCAGGTATCCCGAGCGCGACTTGCCTCGCCAGCGGCGCGACAAGTCAAGCTCGCAGACAAAATCTGCAACTTGCGCAGCATGATTTCTTCGCCGCCGAACGGCTGGTCCATCGAGCGTCAGCGCGCCTACTTCGATTGGTCCAAGGAAGTGGTAGACCAGTTGCGCGGCGCGAATCCGGAGCTGGAGGCAAGATTCGATCAGGTGCATAAAAAACGGCCATGAAAAAAGGCCGTGAGCGCGAGCCCACGGCCTTTCGATGTGGTGCGGAGCGCGTGGCAGTGGCTCAGGCGGCGTAACGTTTGGCCATCGTTTCGAGCGGCAGAACTTTGATCGATGACGCCTTGCCGGCACAGCCGAACGCTTCGTAGCGAGCAACGCAGATTTCGCGGGCTGCGAGCATCGCTTCCTTCAAATATTTGCGCGGATCGAATTCGGCGGGATCTTTATTGAAGTGCCGACGGATCGCACCAGTCATGGCAAGACGGATGTCGGTGTCGATATTGATCTTGCGTACGCCGTGCTTGATGCCCTCGAGGATTTCTTCGACGGGCACGCCATAAGTCTCGCGCAGCTTGCCCCCGTTCTCGCGGATGACCTGCAGCCATTCCTGCGGTACCGATGACGAACCGTGCATGACGAGATGTGTATTCGGGATTTTGCTGTTGATCTCGCGAATACGCTGAATCGCAAGAATGTCGCCCGTAGGCTTGCGGCTGAATTTATAGGCACCGTGCGAGGTGCCGATGGCGATCGCCAGAGCGTCGACACCGGTCTTGGCAACGAAGTCTGCTGCCTGGTCGGGGTCGGTCAGTAGCTGATCGTGCGAGAGTTGACCCTCTGCGCCGTGGCCGTCTTCCTCTCCGGCCTTGCCCGACTCGAGCGAGCCTAAGCAACCGAGCTCGCCTTCAACGGAAACACCGACGGCGTGTGCGATACGTGTCACATGCCGCGTTACCTCGACGTTGTACTCGTAAGAGGCAGGAGTCTTGCCGTCTTCTTTTAGCGAACCATCCATCATCACGCTCGAGAAGCCCGAGCGGATCGATTGCACGCACACAGAGGGGCTGGCGCCATGGTCTTGGTGCATCACGATCGGGATGTGTGGGTAGCTTTCGATGGCGGCCTCGATGAGGTGACGCAGGAAGGGTTCGCCCGCGTACTTACGCGCACCTGCCGAGGCCTGCATGATCACGGGGCTGTCGGTCTTGTCGGCCGCCTGCATGATCGCCTGAACCTGCTCGAGGTTGTTGACGTTGAAAGCGGGGACACCATAGCCGTGTTCGGCAGCGTGATCGAGCAGTTGTCGCATCGAGATCAGAGCCATTGCATGTTCCTCTGCGAATTTTTTGGATCGGGATGGCGGATATTCTAGCGAAAGGAGGTCGGCGGGTCAGGCGTATATCGGCAGCGGTGCGCCCTCGAACAAAGCGTCCACCCCGGATTGGTCGGCTGTCCGCTCCGCTTTTTGAATCTGGCTGCGCTCGAGATGAGGGGCGAGCCCCTGGATGAAGTCGAGGGTGTAGCGGCGTAAAAAGCTGCCCCGACGAAACCCTGCCCACGTGAGGTGCCGCGGGAAGAGGTGTGAGGCGTCGAACGAGACGAGATCCGCGTCTTCGCTCGGATCGATCGCCATGGCGGCGACGATACCCACACCCAATCCCAGTCGCACATAAGTTTTGATAACGTCGGCATCGCGAGCCGTCAATGCGATGTCGGGTTCGAGGCCTGCGGCGGCAAAGGCGTCTGGGAGTGAGGCGGGACCCGTCATGTTGAAGACGTAGGTCACGAGTGGATGGGCCGCAAGCTTGGCGAGCGTCAACGTTTTGCTGCGTGCGAGAGGATGTCTCTCGGGCACGATCACTCTTCGGTACCACTCGTAGCAAGGCAGCAGGATGCAGTGGGGCAAAAGTTCGCGGGCCCCGGTCGAGATGGCGAGATCGACCTGGCCGGCCGTCAGCATCTCGGCGATTTGTTCGGAGGTTCCTTGCTGCAGATGCAGCTTCACCTTCGGGTAGCGCTTGCGGAAGGATTCGATCACCGGTGGCAGCACGTATCGCGCCTGCGTATGCGTGGTTGCGATCGACAACGAACCCCGCTCGGGATCGCGCGCGTCGAGCGACATAGCCCGGATGGCCTGCGTTTCACGCAGTACGCGCTGTGCACGCTCGTACACTCGCTGACCTGCGGGCGTCAGCCGTGTGAGAGCTCTACCATCGCGCACAAAAAGTTCGAGTCCGAGTTCGTCCTCGAGCACTTTTAGTTGGCGGCTGACGCCTGGCTGGGAAATGTGCAGCCTCTCGGCAGCCGCCGAGATGCTGAAGCCCGACTCGACGATCGCCACCAGATAGCGGAGCTGCGCGAGTTTCATCCGGGCAGCCGCTACAGGCTTTTTGTCTGCCGCAGACTCTTAGTCTTCGATCAAGAAGCTGCGCAGCTGCTCCGAGCGACTCGGATGACGAAGTTTGCGCAACGCCTTGGCTTCGATCTGACGGATACGCTCGCGCGTGACGTCGAACTGTTTGCCGACCTCTTCGAGGGTGTGGTCGGTGCTGAGATCGATGCCGAAGCGCATGCGCAGTACTTTGGCTTCACGCGGCGTCAGTTGCGAGAGCACGGCATGCGTGGTTTCGCGCAGCGACTCGGCAGTCGCCTGATCGATCGGCGACGCGACCGAGGTATCTTCGATGAAATCGCCAAGGTGCGAGTCTTCGTCGTCACCGATCGGCGTCTCCATCGAGATGGGTTCCTTGGCGATCTTGAGAACCTTGCGAACCTTGTCTTCGGGCATTTCCATGCGCACGGCCAACTCTTCGGGCGTGGGCTCGCGGCCCATCTCTTGCAGCATTTGCCGAGAGATGCGATTCAGCTTGTTGATGGTCTCGATCATGTGCACCGGAATGCGGATGGTGCGAGCCTGATCGGCGATCGAACGCGTGATGGCCTGGCGGATCCACCATGTGGCGTAAGTGGAAAACTTGTAGCCACGGCGGTATTCGAACTTGTCTACCGCTTTCATGAGACCGATGTTGCCTTCCTGGATGAGGTCGAGGAACTGCAGACCGCGATTGGTGTATTTCTTTGCGATTGAAATGACGAGGCGCAGGTTGGCTTCGACCATCTCTTTCTTGGCGCGTCGAGCCTTGGCTTCGCCGATCGACACCTCACGGTTGATGTCCTTGATCTCGGAAATGGTGAGGTAGTGGATCTTCTCGATTTCGCCCAACAGCAGTTGCTTCTTGCGGATGTCATCGGCGAATCGGGCGAGCGGAGCCGACCACTTCTTGCCCGCTTTGGCATGCTTGGCGACCCAACGATCGTTGGTCTCGTTGCGCGGGAACGAAGTGATGAATTCTTTGCGCGGCATGCCGGCGTCGCGAACAGCGATCACCATGATGTCGCGCTCGAGCTGGCGGATTTCATTGACGTGCGCTCGCAGGTTGTCGATCAGCGCATCGAACATCTTCGGTGACAGCTTGAGTTCCATGAACTCGGCCGCGAGTTTCTTGCGGATTTTCTGCGTCTTCGGATCTTCCATGCCGATCTTGGCAAGGGAGTTGAGCATCTGTGCGTGCAGCTTTTGCAGCGACGCGAAGCGCTCGGCCGTCTCGACTGGATCTGGGCCGGTGTCCACGGCTTCTTCGCTGTCGTCACCGGAGTCGGATTCTTCCTCGGACTCTGCCGGCGCAGTGGCTTCGACCTTGGTCGGATTTTGTGGTTGAGCGATGACGTCAGGGGCGTTCGGGTCGATGAAGCCGACGATGATGTCGGCGAGGCGACCGGTACCAGCCTTCACGTTCTCGTAAGCGCGGAAGATGAAGCCGTAGGTCGGCGGATATAGCGAGATCTGCGTACGGACCGAGTCGAGACCTTCTTCGATGCGCTTGGCGATGCTGATTTCGCCCTCACGAGTCAGCAGTTCGACCGTACCCATCTCGCGCATGTACATGCGCACCGGGTCGGTCGTACGACCCAGTTCGGCATCGAGCGCGGCAAGTGCGGCAGCGGCTTCTTCGATCGCTTCCTCGTCGGAGGGGGCAGTGGTCTCGGGCGCGAGGATGGACTCGCTCTCCGGTGCTTTTTCGTACACCGGGATGCCCATATCGTTGATGGTGTTGACGATTTCTTCGATCTGCTCGGGATCGACGATCTCGGAGGGCAGGTAATCGTTGACCTGCGAGTAGGTGAGATAGCTTTGTTCCTTGCCGAGTGCGATCAGCTGCTTGAGCTGTGACTGACGCTCTTCGGGTAAGGCGAGCGGTCGCCGCTCGGGCATGGCGAGGACCTTGCTGCCTTCGTTGCTCGCCGCCTTGG
>RGYP01000500.1 GCA_010031985.1 Gammaproteobacteria bacterium | reverse complement strand
CGCGCTCGCTGCGCGCTCGCGATCGCCAGCGCCGAGGCGGGCGAGGGCCTCGCCATAGCGCTGTGCGGCGTTGAGCGGCGCGCGATCGGCTAGCCCTGTATAAAAAGGTCGCAGATCCGAGCCGCTGGGAGCGCCAAGCACCCGCACTCGTTCGCGCACGAAGGCGTAGGCGGTACTCTCGGGGGCGACCGTTGCGGTGATTTGGGCTGCACGATCGCGCGACTCGGCGATGCGGTTGCTGGTGACGGGGTGGGTGCGCAGCAGTTCCGGTACGCCGATCCCGGCAAGGCCGCTGCGTCGACCGATGGTTTCAAAGAAATCAGGCATGGCGTTCGGGTCGAAACCCGCCGCTGCCAAAAAACCGATGCCGACACGGTCGGCTTCGTATTCGTTGGCGCGCGTGAAGTTGATCTGCTGTTGCATGGCGGTACCTTGCGCGATGGCCATGCCAGCCTGCATGGCATCGGGGGTGCCGGTTGCCATGCCGATCACGATGGCGGCGACCATGGCTGCGGCCGAAGCCATGGTGCTGCGTCCCTGAGCTTGAATGGCGCGTGCGATGTGCCGTTGCTTGACGTGTGCGATCTCGTGCGCGATCACGCTCGCCAGTTGTGATTCGTTGGCGGTGGCGGTGATGAGGCCGTAGTTGACGCCGATGAACCCCCCGGGGAGTGCGAAGGCGTTGATGCCGCCTTCGCGCACCACGAAGAAGGTGTAACGCTGCTCCGATTCCGGGATGTGCGCGACGATGCGGCTGCCGAGCGTCTGGATGTAGTCGGTGACCTCGGGATCTTCGAGGATCAGACCCTGATCGCGCAGACCACGCACCACCATGAGCCCGAGCTGATACTCGTCGTTCAAAGTCATGGTGGAGTTGGCACCCGAGCCGATGTCGGGCAAATCCGCGCCAACCGATTGCGCCGTCTGTGCCGTAAGCGCCTGCGGCAAACCCGCGAGCGCCGCAAAGAGAGCGGCGATCGGCAGGCTCGACCAACGACGGTTCAGTCCGCGCATCACGGAGTGGACCCTCGCCCCGCAGCGAAGTTCACAGGGTCTCGGAGGCGTGATCGGCGAGCCGCGAGCGTTCGCCACGCACCAGCGTCACGTGACC
>RGYP01000499.1 GCA_010031985.1 Gammaproteobacteria bacterium | reverse complement strand
GAGAGCCTGCTCGCCTCGCGTCAACAATTGATGCGCGACATGTCCCACGAGTTGCGCTCGCCTCTCGCGCGATTGCAAGCGGCGCTCGCCCTCGCCGAGCGCAAGCAACCGCTGCCGGCTCCGGAGCACGGTCGCATCCTCACCGAACTCGAGCGCATGAATCAGGCGATCGGTGACGTGCTGCGCTTCACGCGCCTCGAGGCCGAGCCGATCCAAGTCAAGCATCTATTGCGTGTCGATGAGTTGCTGACGACGCTCGTCGCAGACGAGAGCGACGAAGCGCTCACCCACGAAGTCCGTCTCGAATTGCTGCTCGAGCAAGATCTCGCCGTCGTCGGTGATCCGCAGTTGCTGCGCAGCGGCTTCGAGAACGTATTGCGCAATGCCATTCGTCATGCCCCTGCAGGTTCGACAGTGCAGGTGCGTGCCCATCGCAGCGAGAACGAGTCGCTATCGATTACCGTCGAAGATCGCGGCCCGGGCGTACCGGCCGACATGCTCGAGCGTATCTTCGAACCCTACACCCGCCTCGTCGCCCCGGGAGACGATCGCACCGGCACCGGACTTGGGCTCGCCATCGCGCGCCGCGTATTCGCGGCCCACGGGGGCGATATCAGCGCGGCACTAGCCGCCCCCTCTGGACTATGCGTACGCATTCGTCTGCCGCAGGCGTGCTAGCATTCGCGCCGAATTTTTCCGGTCAAAACTTCGAGGAGACGCTGTGCCCGGCAAACTGATCCTTGTACGACATGGCCAGAGCATCTGGAACGTCGAAAATCTGTTCACGGGCTGGCACGACGTCGACTTGTCGCCTCAAGGCCGAATCGAAGCGGCCACCGCCGGCCAGGAATTGATGCGCGCAGGCATCGTCGTCGACATCGCCTTTACGTCGATGCTCAAACGCGCCATTCGCACGCTCTGCATCATGCTCGACGAGATGGATCGCATGTGGGTCCCGGTCGAGCGTTCGTGGCGACTCAACGAGCGACACTACGGTGCCCTGCAGGGACTCAACAAAGCCGAGACGGTCGCGAGGCATGGCGAAGCGCAGGTCAAGATCTGGCGGCGCAGCTACGACATCCCGCCGCCCGCGCTCGAGGCAGACGACCCGCGCCACCCGCGCCACGATCCGCGCTATGC
>RGYP01000498.1 GCA_010031985.1 Gammaproteobacteria bacterium | reverse complement strand
GCGCCCTGGGACGGCGCGCTCTATGCCACCGAAAACAGTCGCGACTTGCTGGGCGACGACATTCCGGCCGACGAGCTCAATCGGATCGAGCCGGGCGGCTTTTATGGTTGGCCGTACGTGCACGCGCGCGCCGTCGTCGATCCCGAATTCGGTCGCGGCCGAGAATCTTTGATCGCCACGGCGCGACCGCCGGCGCACGAGTTTCGTGCCCACAACGCGCCGCTCGGCGTGCGTTTTCTACGGCACTCCGCCCGTCCTGCAGGCTACGAACGCGTGGCGCTCGTCGCCTTGCACGGCTCCTGGAATCGCAGCATGCCCGATGGCTACAAAGTGGTTTCGCTGCACTTCGCAGACGATGGCCGTATCGAGGAGCGCGATTTTCTGTCCGGGTTCCGCGGCGCCGCAGGACTCATCGGTCGACCGGTCGACGTCGCCGAAGCTGCGGATGGCAGCATTTACGTCTCGGACGATTACGCGGGCGTGATCTACCGCGTCAGTCGGTAGCGACGCTGCCGCGGGTCGCAGCCGCTGCCGCGGGTCGCAGCCGCTGCCTCAGGGCGCGGCGAGACGCGCGCCCACGCAGCCGCCATCGCCGAAGCGCTGCCAGGCGCTCTCGGCCCACTCGTCGACGCGATTGCGGAACGTGGCCCGGAACAAGGCGCAGCGCTGCGCGAGCGGCAGCGACTCACGCTGCATCTGCGCCAACACCGAATCGCGCGAGATGTCGGTCGTCGCCATGCGAATGCCGCCGTCGCGCGGCGTATCGAAGACGATCATGCGCGGGGCCTGCGGGTCGACCGTCCACGGCGTCCACTCGATGCCCTTGCCGTCGCTGCCACGGCCCGGTTTGCCGTCGCGGGCGAAGCCCGCCCAATACGCCATCATGCGTTCACTGAGGGCGAGGCGCGCCGCGGCGTTGTCGTCGTTGTAAATCATCGAGCCCAGAGAGCCGACGTCAAAGAAACCGAACACGAAAGGAATCTCGAGCCCGTGCGCTGCACCGACGATGCGCGACAGATCGACGAAGCCGAAAGCCTTGCCTTGCTCGTCCCAATCCCAGCGATAGGCCCATGCGGGTTCGCCGTGACGCGCGAGGGACTGCAGCATGCTCAGCAAGATCGGATCGATGCGACCCCTCAG
>RGYP01000497.1 GCA_010031985.1 Gammaproteobacteria bacterium | reverse complement strand
ATCCTTGCCGGCAAGGATTTGCGCTGGTTGCAGTCGGTGTATGCAGGGGTCGAAGCCTGTGCTGCGCAGTCGAACACCTTGATGCAGCGCAAGATCGTCGTCACCAATCTGCGCGCCATCTCCGCACCGGTCATCGCCGAGCACGTGATCGCCTTCACGTTTGCCTTGTCGCGCGGCCTTGATGCCTGGATTCCGTTGCGTATGCAGCGCGTATGGGCGGACGACTCGAGGCAGCCGCCGATGACCGTCATTTCGGGCAAGACGATGTTGATCGTCGGCTTGGGTGGAATCGGCAACGAAGTGGCCAAGCGTGCGCATGCGCTCGGCATGCGGGTGATTGCGACACGCGCGACGCCACAGGCGAAACCGGACCACGTCGATTATGTGGGCGCATCGTCCGAGCTCGAAAAGTTGATTGGTGAGGCCGATGTGGTCGTCAATGCCTTGCCGCTGACCGCCGCGACCACCGGACTCTTCGACGCCGCCATGTTTGCCCGCATGAGGCGCAGCGCATTTTTCATCAATGTGGGCAGGGGGCAGACCGTGGTGACCGCAGATCTGACGGCCGCGCTGCAGAACAAAACGATTGCCGCGGCCGCCCTCGACGTCGTCGACCCCGAGCCGCTGCCAAAGACCGATCCGCTGTGGGATCAACCGAATCTCGTGCTGACGCCGCACGTTTCCGGCTCTTCGGATCTTGGCGTGGATTCAAGCCTGCGAGTGCTGCGTGAAAATCTTCGTCGCTACGCTTCGGGTGGTCGTCTGCTCTCGGTCGTTGACGTCGAGCGCGGGTATTGAGCCCTGCGCCTGCAGGCGTGCGCTGCCACGTGTACAAAGAGGAAATATCGATGATCCAGCGAATTGTTGTCGCGTTTTTGATGGTCGTGTGCAGTGCTACCGCGCTTGCCGACACCGAGCGATTCGTCGTCTATCGTCAGGACGTCAAAATCGGTCGTGTGATCGTCGAGATCAGTGGCAATACCGCCAAAGTAGAGTTCGACGTCAAAGACAACGGTCGAGGACCGACCGTCGCCGAAACCTTGTCGCTCGATGCGAATGGCCTGCCAAGCAGTTGGCGGATCACTGGGACCCAAACTTTCGGCGGAAAAATCGACGAATTCTTTGAAAAAAGAGGCGACAAGACGTCTTGGCGAGATTCT
>RGYP01000496.1 GCA_010031985.1 Gammaproteobacteria bacterium | reverse complement strand
GACCGCGGCCGCCGTGAACGTCGCCGTCACGCCATGACGCGCGAGCAACCCGAGTACCCGCGGTGCTCCTTCGTGGATGCCGTAAGCGTAGTTGCTCTCGTTGCCGAAATTGCGCACGGGCTTTTTGAGGGTGATGCCGAGCTCGTCCACCGGCTCCGGTCCGCGATCCCCATCCTGAACGTTGAACTCGGCACCTTCCTCGACGTTGACGACGATCGACAACGCGAGGCGCGCGCCACCCGGCCACGAATAACCCATCAGTGATACTCCTCGCCGCCCGAGACGTTCATGGCCTCGCCAGTGATGTACGCCGCTTCGGCGGAGGCCAAAAATGCACAGGCCTTGGCAATGTCTTCCTGCAAACCCGGGCGGCCGAGCGGAATGCGCGCGCGCATATCGGCGAGATACTTCTCTTCGCTGCGACCGGTCGCCGCGCTGAAGAACTGGTTCTGCCAGGCACCGAGACCCGTAGTCACGTGATTCGGACAAATGGTGTTGACCGTGATGCCATGAGGACCGAACTCGATCGCCGCGCTGCGCGTCAGACCCACCATGCCGTGCTTGGAAGCCGTATACGCCGAGGCGAACGGGAAGCCCGATTTGGAAGCCTGGCTACCGATGTTGATGATGCGGCCACCCTGTTTCTGCTTGAGCATCTGCATGCCGGCATGCTTGATACCAAAGAATGCGCCACGCAGATTGACACCGAGCACGGTATCCCACTCGGCGTGACTCATTTCGACGATGGGCTTCATGAGGTAGCCGATGCCTGCGTTGTTCACCATGATGTCGAGCCGACCGTAGTGCTCGACGGTACGCGCCACGAGCGCTGCGACCTGCGACTCTTCGAGCACGTTGCAGGTCAGGCCGATGGCTTCCCCGCCGTGTGCACGAATCTCGGCGACGATCTGCTGCATTTCGCTGCTCGAGCCGATGGCCGACGCCGGCATCGCCTCGCCTTGCGGCGCGCCGATGTCGCTGACCACCACTTTGCAACCTTCTGCGGCGAGTCGCTTGACCATGGCCTCACCGAGACCTTTGGGACGACCCGATCCCGTCACGATGGCGACCTTGCCCGCCAAATCCGCATACATAGCCATGGTGCCCTCGATCCTCCTGTGTGTTGCTGTGCAGCGCATCCTGCCGGACGGCTGATAACATGATCGCATG
>RGYP01000495.1 GCA_010031985.1 Gammaproteobacteria bacterium | reverse complement strand
CGTATCGAGCGCTTGGTGTTGATCAGTCCGGGCTCGCTCGAGGCCCGCGTCCGCGGCCGCACCACGCCCGCCAACGTGCCGCGTGTCGCCGACCTCCTGGGTTACGTCACCCCGAAAGCCTTCACGCGGTTTTTGCTGACCAATGATTACGGCGACCCGGCGCGTCTCAGCGACGCGGTGACCGACGAGTGGTACGACATGTGGATGCGGGAGGGTAATCGGCTCGCCATGATCAACTTGCTACGTCAGTACGTCTCGGGCGGCGTCGAGGACAAGATTCGCGCAGTCAAAGTACCGGTGCTCCTCATCTGGGGCGAGAAAAACAAGCGGGTTCCGCTGGCGCTCGCCTACGAGACGCAAAAGCTGCTCGAAAATTCACCCGAAGTGAAGCTCGAGATCTTGCCCGGCATCGGCCACATGCTGGTGCAAGAGGCGCCGCAGCAGAGCGCACAACTCATCCGTCGCTATCTCGATGAGCGTACGTCGCTCAAAACCGAGGGCGACGCTTCTCGATGAAGGCGCGTGCGCCCTCGAGAAATTCGGGGGACGAGAAACTTTCGTCGTAATACCGGCGCGACTCCGACGTTTCGGTCAGCACGCCCGTGGTGATCATGTTGACCACGGCTTTCGCCGCGCGCACCGAGTTGCCGGCATTCTCGGCGATTTCGCCGGCGAGGGAGGCGGCACGTTCTTCGAGCGCTTCTGCGGCCACGATTTCATTGACGAGGCCGAGGGACAGAGCCTCGTCGGCCAGAATCCGACGGCCGGTGTACAAAATTTCTTTGGATCGCGAGGGGCCGACGAGATCGTACAGGCGCTTCGTATCAGCGAGGCTATAGGCGAGCCCGAGCTTTGCGGGCGGGATCGCGAAGAAAGCATCGGGCGTTGCGAGACGCAGATCGCAGGCGAGCGCGAGGCCGCAGCCGCCGCCGGTGCAGGCGCCGCGAATGACGGCGAGCGTCGGCATGGGCAGGCGCTCCCAGGCCGCCTGCGCATCGAGCACGGCTTGCTGCATCACCTTCATCCGTGTTGGGTCGGCAAGACCCTGCTGCATTTCGACGATGTCGGCACCGGCGCTGAACGCGGCAGTACCGGCGCCCGCGATGACGGCAATCTTGATCGTCGGGTCATCGTTGAGCCTTGCAGCGATGGCCTCGAGCGCCATGTGGC
>RGYP01000494.1 GCA_010031985.1 Gammaproteobacteria bacterium | reverse complement strand
AGAGCCTTGATCGAGACGGACACCTTGCGGGCCTTGCGATCAAAGATCGTGACGCGCGCGTCGAACTTCTCGCCAGCGGCGAAACGCTCAGGACGCTGTTCGGCACGGTCGCGGGCAAGATCAGCGCGCTTCACGAAGGTCGTGAATTCGGTACCAACGATTTTCACGTCGAGACCGGCTTCCTTCACTTCCGTCACTTCGCAGGTGACGATCGAGCCCTTCTTGATGTCGCTTGCGCCTTCAGCCGGCTCAGCGAATTTATCGCCACCAAGCTGCTTGATGCCGAGCGAGATACGCTCCTTCTCGACGTCAACATCGAGAACTTGCGCCTTCACCATATCGCCCTTCTTGTAATCTTCGATGGCTTGTTCGCCAGGACGATTCCAATCGAGGTCGGAGAGATGAACCATGCCGTCGACATCGTTTTCGAGACCAATGAACAGACCGAATTCCGTCTTGTTCTTGACTTCGCCTTCGACAACCGAACCGACAGGATGTTTCTCAGCGAAAGCTTCCCACGGATTCTGCAAGGTCTGCTTGAGGCCCAAGGAAATACGACGCTTTGACGAGTCGACTTCGAGGATCTGCACTTCAACTTCTTGCGAGGTTGAAACGATCTTGCCCGGATGCACGTTCTTCTTTGTCCATGACATTTCAGAAACGTGGATCAAACCTTCGATGCCCGGCTCGAGTTCAACGAATGCACCGTAATCGGTGATGTTCGTTACGCGGCCTTTAAGACGCGATTGAAGCGGATATTTTGCTTCAATGCCTTCCCACGGATCAGTGAGAAGCTGCTTGATGCCAAGCGAGATGCGATGCGTGTCATGGTTGATCTTGATGATCTTGACCTTGAGTTGCTGACCGATGGTCACAACTTCTGAAGGATGATTCACGCGACGCCATGCCATGTCGGTGACATGCAAGAGACCGTCAATACCACCGAGATCGACGAAGGCGCCGTATTCGGTGATGTTCTTGACGGTGCCGTCAACGGTTTGACCTTCTTCCAAATTCGAAACGAGTTCGGTGCGGGCTTCCGCGCGTGTTTCTTCAAGAACGGTACGACGCGAGACAACGATGTTGCCGCGACGACGATCCATTTTCAAAATCTGGAAAGGCTGCGCGATATTCATCAGCGGGCCGACATCACGGATCGGACGAATATCA
>RGYP01000493.1 GCA_010031985.1 Gammaproteobacteria bacterium | reverse complement strand
GCCTTCCAGCACTTCGTCAAGCGGGCGAAGTGGCAGCACTACTGGTAGCGCCAGACAACTCATGTCTCAGTTTGCAACGGAATTCAGGCGTGGCTGGCGTCCCCTGCTCGCCGCGGGCATCGGCACGGGCTCCGGGGTGACCGGGCTGTCGTTCTACGGCTTCGGCGTCTTCGTGCTGCCGTTGGTCGCAGCCTTCGGCTGGACGCGCGGCGAGGTTTCCGCTGCCGCCAGTTTTCTGATCCTGGGGTCGGCCATCACTTCGCCCATCGTCGGTTCGGTCATCGATCGCTTTGGCGCGCGCCGCGTCGGCATTGCCTCGCTGCTGGCGTTGGCGGTCGCCTATGCCGCGCTGACCACGTTGCAAGGGTCGCTCGCCATGTTCTATGCCGCATGGTTACTGCTGGCTTTGCTCGGCGGCGGCACCACACCGGTGGTCTGGACACGCACCGTCAATCTTTGGTTCGACCGCGGACGCGGTCTCGCGTTGGGGCTCGCTCTGGCAGGGTCCGGCATCGCCAGCATGTTCGCCCCACCTTTGCTGACACGAGTGATTGCCGATTACGGTTGGCAGACGGGCTATCTCGTCATGGGTGCTTTTTTGTTGATGGTCGCAATACCATTGGTCGCCATTCTGCTCGATGAACGACCTGCCGATCGCCCCGAAGTCGCGAGCGCGCACGCATCGACGGCGGCGCCCAACGCTTTGCCCGGCGTGGAGCTCGCCGATGCGCTGCGCAGCCTCACCTTCTGGAAAATCGGTGTTGGTTTTTTCTTTGTCTCGGCCGTCGTCGCCGCGCTGATCATCAACCTCGTACCACTGTTGATCGACCGAGGACTGACGCCGACGGCGGCAGCGGCCACCGCGGGAATGATGGGCATGGCCGTGTTGATCGGCCGCGTAGCCATCGGTTATCTGCTCGATCGGCACTCGGCCTCGGCCGTTGCCGCCGTCGTGCTCGGCAGCTGTGCGCTCGGCTGCGTGGTGCTGGCCATGCCCGATTCGTCGAGCTGGATGCTGACGATCAGCGTGCTCGCGCTCGGTCTCGCCGCGGCCGCCGAAGTCGATCTCGTGGCCTACCTCTCCAGCCGATTCTTTGGTCTGCGTGCCTACGGCAAAATCTACGGCTGGCAGCTCACCAGTTTTTATCTGGGTGCAGCCGGCGGACCGCT
>RGYP01000492.1 GCA_010031985.1 Gammaproteobacteria bacterium | reverse complement strand
GTCGTCACGTCCGCTTACCGACGGCGGAGCGCGCGTCGCGATACGCCCCCGCGCCAGCGCACGCACCGACAGTTGCAGTTCGGCAATCGGTTTGCCGAAGGCGCGGGCGATGAATGCCGCAACCACGGCGATCACCACGAGCGCAGCGGCGATCACCGCAGCGAGCGCCGCAGGACTTCCCCATGGTGCGATGCGGTCCGGCAGCAACAAAAAAGCGTAACGCGTGCCGTCCGGTGCCACCAGCAGGGGCGCGAGTCGAATGGGTCTGAAATTATCGGTCTCGCCGCGGGTCCCGGCGAGTACAAAGCGTTCGACGAAGTTCTGGTATTGGGCGGGCAGTTGTTTGCCATCGAGGTCGCGGCCGGCTCCATCGAGCACGTAGAGCGCAACACCCTCGGGCAAAGTATTCGGCTCGCGCATCCAGGCCCGCAGCGCCGTTTGTCCGCCCGAGTCGAGTACGCGCGCGGCCTCCGCACCCAGCGAGCCCTCGCGAGCCGCGAGATAGTTCTGCAGCTGCTTTGAAGCAACCAACACCAGACTCGTGACACCCAGTAATACGAAGCCGGCAATGGCTGCGCCGATGTAGAGCGCCATCCGTTGGTAAAGTTTCGAGGGGCGGGGTGTCATGAGCGTCCGATGTCGAGAACGTAACCGTGACCTCGCAGACCGCGAATCTCGGCGCCTCGCGCGCCGGCCGCGGCGAGTTTGCGTCGCAGTTTGCTGACTAGCGTGTCGATGCTGCGATCGTAAACTTCGAGTGACCGGCCCACTGCGATCTCGGTGAGTTCGGCGCGCGTGAGCACTTCGCCGGCGCGTTCGAGCAACACTTCGAGAATGCGCAGTTCCGCGGCGGTCAGTGTCACCGGCTGCTGATCCACCAGGACCTCGCGGCGTTTGCCGTGCAATACGAGATTGCCGTAACCGAGGGGCTGCGGGTTAGGTGCCAGGGTCGGCGAGGTTACGCTGGTGCTGCGTTTGAGGATTGCGCGGATGCGCGCAGCGAGTTCGAGCGGATTGAAAGGTTTCGGCAAGTAATCGTCGGCGCCGGCGATCAGACCTGCGATGCGGTCACGCTCCTCGCCGCGTGCGGTGAGCATGATGACCGGGAGGAATCTCTCCTGTCGTATTCGCTCGAGCGTCGCGAATCCGTCGATGCCCGGCAGCCCGACA
>RGYP01000491.1 GCA_010031985.1 Gammaproteobacteria bacterium | reverse complement strand
GAAGACGATGCCCTGACGGTGCTCGGTCGCATCGAGGTGCACGTTGAGCACTCCGGGCAGTTCCGCAGCGAGACCCGTCAGCTCGAAGTAATGGGTCGCGAACAAGGTGAATGCACTGACTCTACTCGCCAGATGTCGTGCCGTCGCCCAGGCGAGTGAGAGACCGTCGAAGGTGCTCGTGCCGCGACCGATCTCATCCATCAGCACGAGGCTGCGCGTGGTCGCGTTGTGCAGGATGTTGGCCGCCTCGGTCATCTCGACCATGAAGGTGGAGCGCCCACCCGACAGATCATCCCCCGAGCCGATACGAGTGAAAATCCGATCGATCGGCCCGATCACCGCAGACTCCGCCGGCACGTAGCTGCCGATGTGTGCCAGCAGCGTGATCAAGGCAACTTGGCGCATGTAGGTGCTTTTGCCGCCCATGTTGGGGCCCGTGATGACCAGCATCCGGGTCGCGGCGTCGAGCGTGAGGTCGTTCGGAACGAAGGGTTCCTGCAAAAAACGCTCGACGACCGGATGACGGCCGCCGGTGATCCGCAGCGCGGGTTGCGGCGACAGCGTGGGTGCAGACCAGCGCAGGCTCACCGCGCGTTCGGCCAAGGTGCCGATGGCGTCGAGGTCCGCGATCGCCGCTGCCGTCGACTGCAACGCAGCGAGAGTCGAGCAAAGCTGCTCAAGCAGGCACTCGTAGAGTTCTTTTTCGCGAGCCAAAGATTTATCGCGTGCACCGAGAACCTTGTCCTCGAAGCTCTTGAGCTCCGCCGTGATGAAGCGCTCGGCATTTTTGACCGTTTGCCGCCGGATGTAGTCGGCCGGCACGTTCTCGGCTTGGCTGCGAACGATCTCGATGAAAAAGCCCTGCACGCGGTTGTAACCGAGCTTGAGCTGCGAGAGCCCCGTCCGCGCGCGTTCACGTGCTTCGAGTTCGAGCAGGAAGGCGTCGGTATCGGTCGCGATGCGGCGCAGCTCGTCGAGTTCGGCGTCGAAGCCGCTCGCGATGACGTCGCCGTCGCGCACCATGGCCGAGGGCTCTGCCGCAACGGCCCGCTGCAACAACGCGAGTTCGTTCTCGTGAGCGAGGACCTGCTCGCCAAGGGCTGCAAGCAGCGGTGATTCCAGAGTATCGAGCAGCGCGCGCAGCGTCGGCAGCGCGGCGAGCGAAAGCCGT
>RGYP01000050.1 GCA_010031985.1 Gammaproteobacteria bacterium | reverse complement strand
CGACCATCGGGCTGCCATCCCGGAGGCCCGAACGTGTAGTTGAAGGCTTCGCGCAAGCTGCGAGCCGATCGCAGGTCACGTGCCATCGCCACCCATTCGTGAAAGGCAATTTTGATCGGATTGAAGGTACTGATATTTTTGATCAGTCCGTAACGGCAGGGCTCGTCGTCGCTCTCGGCGGCGAAGGTGCCGAAAAGGCGATCCCACACCATCAAGGTACCGCCATAGTTACGATCGACGTAACGCGGGTTGGCGGCGTGGTGGACTCGATGGTGGGAGGGCGTGTTGAAGAGATACTCGAACCAGCGCGGCAGGCGGTGGATGGACTCGGTGTGCAGCCAGAACTGATAGATCAGGCTGAGTCCGCTCTGAAAGAAAATCATCTCCGGCGGAAATCCGAGTAGCACCAGAGGGAACCACGGCGCCCAAGTGCCGACCAAAACCCCTGTCCATGGCTGACGGATTGCCGTCGAGAGATTGTAGTGCTGTGAGGAGTGGTGGTTGACGTGTGCGGCCCACCAGAACCGACACTCATGGCTGGCACGGTGAAACCAGTAGTACGCGAAATCATCCATTAAAAAGAGTGCGGCCCAGGCCACGGGCGAGGACGACGAAATCTCGAACAATCGGTGCTCGTACAAAAACGTGAACACCGCCAGCGATACCCCGGCGAGCAGCAGATTGCTGGAGTAGTTGCCGAGACGCATGCCGATCGAGGCGAGGGTGTCGCGCCATTCGTACTGGCCGCGGACGAGGTGTGCCTTGATGGCTAGCATCTCGATCCCCATCAGCACGAAGCGCGCGATGATCAGCCACTCGGCCGAGCTCAAAGAACGTATCGACATGCCACCCCTCCCGGAGAGTTTCGTCATGGGGGAGAGCACTGCTAAGATTTGGTTGCTGCGTCTGCAGCGCTCCCCCATCAAGTTTCGGATACTACCCGCAATGCAAGATCGCAGCTCGCTACCCGAAGTCGCGGCCACCCGCGGCTGGTTCGCCCGCAGTCTGGATGTCGTCGAGCGTCTGGGCAATCGGCTACCCGATCCGGCCGTGCTTTTTTTACTTCTGATGCTGCTCTGTTGGGTGATCAGCGGCCTGCTGTCGCAGGTGACGTTCACCGAAATCGACCCGCGGAGCGGTCAGCCGCTCGTCATCCGTGATCTGCTCGCGGGTGAATCTTTGACGAGCTTCATGGCTGCGATGGTCACGACCTTCACTGCTTTTCCACCGCTAGGCGTGGTCCTCGTCGCCATGCTGGGTCTGGGCGTCGCCGAACACACGGGGTTCATCAATGCCACGCTGCGTGCCGCCATGGCGGTGACGCCGAAGCGATTGCTGACGCCGGCGCTGATTGCCGTCGGCATCCTGAGTCACGTCGCAGTCGATGCGGGTTACGTGCTGGTGATCCCGCTCGGCGCCGTGATTTTCCACGCTGCCGGTCGGCATCCCCTCGCCGGTATTGCTGCCGCCTTCGCCGGCGTCTCCGGCGGATTCAGCGCGACCCTCGGTGTGCCGTCCAGTCTCGATCCGCTGCTCGCCGGGCTCACGCAGACGGCGGCACAGCTCGTCGATCCAGCGGTCACCGTCAATCCACTCAATAATTTCTATTTCACCACGGCCTCGTCGGCCCTGATCGTGCTGCTCGGCTGGGCGTTGACTGACCTCGTCATCGAGCCGCGTCTACGCGGCACCGCGGTCGATGGCGATCCGGCGAATCTGCCCACCCAAGAGCCGCTCAAAGACGCGGAGCGTCGCGGTTTGCGTGCAGCGCTGGTGACCATCGTCATCGCTATCGGGCTGTTTGCCTGGACGCTCCTGCTTGAAGACACGCCGTGGGCAGCCCTTCCCAACGCTGCCGGCGAGCGGCTGCTTTTGGTCTCCGGGGCGCCGCTCATGCAGTCGATCGTCCCGATCATTTTCATTGCATTTTTGCTGCCGGGCGTCGCCTATGGCTATGTGTCGGGCAGCGTCAAAACCCATCGCGACGTGATCGCCGGCATGACCAAGTCGATGTCCGGCATGGGCTATTACATCGTGATGGCTTTTTTCTGTGCGCAGTTCATCTACGCCTTCGGACAGTCCAATCTTGGCGCTTTGCTCGCGCTCAAGGGCGCGAACGCGCTGCGTGAGGCAGCGCTGCCTCTCGGCGTGACGCTCGCGGGCATCGTCGTGCTCACGAGTCTCGTCAATCTGCTCGTCGGCTCTGCATCGGCGAAGTGGGCGCTGATCGGCTCGATCATGGTGCCGATGCTGATGCAGCTCGGAATCTCGCCCGATCTGACCCAAGCCGCCTACCGCGTGGGTGACAGCTCGACGAACATCATCACACCGCTGCTGCCTTATTTTCCGCTCATCGTCGTCTTCTGCAGACGCTACGTGCAGAGCACGGGTATCGGTACGCTGGTGGCGCTGATGTTGCCGTATTCTTTGACCCTCATCGTCGGCTGGACCGCTTTTTTACTCGTATTCTGGGGTCTCGATTTGCCGCTCGGCGTTGGCGCCCGCTACGAATACTCGCGCCAATAACCACCAAAAAACTCCATGGAAGGAGATCAACCATGAATTCACCGTCGCTCAAGATCATCCGCTCGATATTTGCGGTCATCCACTCCTGTGGACTGATTGTCGCCGCGTTTTCCGTCTCGGCGCAGGCGCAAGAGTCGCCGCTCAAGACCGAGCGCTACAGTCTGAAAGTCGAGACCCTGGCGAGCGGACTCGTCTCGCCCTGGAGCGTGGCGCTGCTGCCTGATGGTCTGATCCTCGTCACCGAAAAGCCGGGCAGCCTGCGCGTGTTGCGCGACGGCAAGCTTTTGGCAGCGCCGGTTTCGGGTCTACCCAAAGTCACCGTGCGTGGGCAGGGCGGTTTGCTCGATGTGGTGGCGCATCCCGGTTATCGACAGAATCGTCTCGTTTACTGGAGCTTCGCGGTCGGCAACGAGAGCGAAGTCGGTACGGAGGTCGCCCGCGGTCGGCTCGACTGTCAGCGTGACCTCTGCAGTCTGAGTGACGTGCAGGTCATCTTCGTCCAAAAGCCGAAGGCGAGCGCTGGCCAGCATTTTGGCTCACGGCTCGTCTGGGATCGCAGCGGCAATCTCTTCATCACTCTTGGTGACCGAGCACGTCAGGATGAGGCTCAAAATTTGGGTAACCACCTTGGCACCGTGGTGCGCGTCACCGAGACCGGTGCCATTCCCGATGGTAATCCGTTCGTCAAGCGTGAGGGCGCGTTGCCTGAAATCTTCACATACGGCAATCGCAACGTGCAGGGTGCAGCCTTGCATCCGCGCAGCGGTGAACTTTGGGCGCACGAACACGGACCGCAAGGGGGCGACGAGCTCAACATTCTGCGCGCCGGGCGGAACTACGGTTGGCCGGTGATCACGTACGGTCGTACCTACGGGCTCGGCAAGCAGATCGGCGAGGGCACCGAGCGTGCCGATATTCCCAAAGCGCTGAAAACCTGGATTCCCTCGATCGCGCCGTCGGGCCTCACGTTCTATACGGGCGCGCTGTTTCCCGCGTGGCGTGACAGTCTGTTTCTCGGGGCGCTCGCGGGTCAGGCTCTCGTAAGGCTCACCCTGAACGGCGATACCGTCGTCGGCGAAGAGCGCATCGCCGGCTTTGGTCGGGTGCGCGACGTGCGTGAAGGTGCTGACGGCGCGCTGTACGTATTGTCGGAGTCCACCGGAAGATTGCTTAGGCTGACGCCGGCCCCCTGAATCATTGAACTTTAATCATTGAACTTTCCAAGGTGAGCCTCTCGGTGATCAAGAAGAGCCTGACCCTTGCCACGACATGCACCTTCTTGGCGCTTTCGGCGCAGTCTGGCGGTGCAAGCCTCGAGGGCGATCTCGACACTTTGCTCGGCTGGGTTGTGGGGGATTTCGACAATCGGCAGCAGGTGCAGCGTGGCGAGAACGCTTTGCTCGACAGCGCTCCTGATCTTGCGAAAGCGCCTGATCTCCTCTACCCGGTTTTCGCGCGCGTCGAGGCGCCGGCGCTCGGCCGGCACGTCGTGTATCTGCAGTGGCCGATCGGTAGTCCGCAGGGTGCGTTGCAACGTCAGCGTGTCTGGGCCTTCGAAATCGACCGGCAGCGCAATGCAGTGCTTATGGATTTCTACACCTTGCGTGACCCCGCGCGCTGGCGTGACGCGCACTTGCAGCCCGGGACTGCCTTGCGTGAAATCACCCGCGACGACGTCATTCCTTACCCGCCGGTTTGCCGCCTGCCGTTCCGCCGACACGCCGACGTCTTCATTGGCGAGATTCCGCCGGAGTGCCGCATCATTTCTCAGCAGACCCGGACCGATATGACGATTCGAGCGCACATCGTCATCGCTCGAGATCAGATCTGGTATCAGGAGGGCGGCGTCCGTGCCGACGGCAGCGTGGTGTTCCGCGTGCCGGCATCGGGTAGCTATCAATTTCGACGCAGCGAGCGCTGAGGCGCTTGTCTTACGAGGCGAGGCTAATGCAGGTCAAAGATAAAGTAGTGGTGGTCACGGGCGCTGCGAGCGGAATCGGCAAGGCCCTGGCCGAGCGCTTCGCCGCCGAGGGTGCGAGGCGCGTGGTCTGCGTCGATCTCGATCGTGCGGGTGCTGAGCGGGTGGCAACGGCGATTGGCGGTCTTGCCGCAGCGATCGACGTCGCCGACGAGCGAAGCCTCATTTCGTTGATCGACGAAATCGAGGGCAACGTGGGGCCGATCGATCTTTTCTGCTCCAATGCAGGAATCGGTTTCGAAGGGGGCGCCGAAACCTCCAACGACAAGTGGGACAAGATCTGGGCGGTCAACGTGATGGCCCACGTTTTTGCAGCACGCCATCTGGTCCCGCGCATGGTTGCGCGCGGGGGTGGCTATTTGCTGAATACCGCATCGGCGGCGGGACTGCTGTCGCAGGTCGGCTCAGCGTCCTACGCCGTCACCAAACACGCCGCCGTGGGTTTGGCCGAGTGGCTGGCTTTCTCGCACGCAGATCAGGGAATCAAAGTATCGGTGCTATGTCCGCAGGCCGTGCGGACGGCGATGACGGCCGACAACCCTGATGGCGTCGCCTCGATCGACGGCATGATCGAGCCCGAGGACGTCGCCGAGGCTTGCGTGCAGGCGATCGCCGCCGAGCAATTTCTGATCTTGCCGCACCCGCAGGTGCGCGATTACCTGCGCAACAAAGCCGACAACTACGAGCGCTGGATCGGCGGCATGCGCAAGCTCAATCGGCGGTTCAAGTCGTGAGCGAGACGGCAGCCGCGAGCGGGGCTTACACTCGGGGCCATGAACACTCAACTCTCCGCGATCGTTGAGGCCTGCCGCGAGGCGGGGTTGGTGCTGGAAGGGGCGGTCCCCGGAGACTGTGAGGTGACCGGCATCGCCGCAGTCCAGGATTGTGGCGTCGGCGATTTGGTATTTGCCGACAAGCCGGCGTTGGCTGCGTTCGTGCTCGAGCGTAAGCCGAGCGTGGTCGTCGCGGCTCGCGGTCTGCGCGACACGCTCGCGGCCGCCAGCCCTGCGACGA
Organism: Gammaproteobacteria bacterium; assembly: GCA_010031985.1. GTDB lineage: Bacteria > Pseudomonadota > Gammaproteobacteria > Steroidobacterales > Steroidobacteraceae > UBA964. The sequence continues at coordinate 4,013 of RGYP01000050.1, read as the reverse complement.
TCGTCCTCCTTACGGGCCAAGTGGCACTCGCCCATGCCTTCATCAAACAGCGTTATGCGGCGCGCGATTTCGATGCCGCGGGATGGGAAGGGCCGATACACCCGTCGGCGGTGGTACACCCTACGGCCGTGATCGGTACGGGCACAGTCATCGAGCCGCGTGCGGTGGTGGGTCGCAACGCCATGATCGGTGCGCGTTGTCGCATCATGTCGGGCGCCGTCGTCGAGCACGATGCCCGAGTCGGCGATGACAGTATCGTGCATCCGAACGCCGTGATCGGTTACGGCTGTCGCCTCGGCAACGAGGTGGTCGTCGGCGCGGGCAGTGTCATCGGCGCCGAAGGGTTCGGTTTTGCGCAGGATGCGAAGCGTCGCAGTCATCCCATTCCGCAAACCGGCATCGTGGTCATCGGTGATCGGGTGCGCATCGGTGCCAACAACACCATCGACCGAGCAACCTACGCCGAGACGCGTATCGGCAGCGGCACCAAGTTCGACAATCTTTGCCATGTCGCACACAACGTCGAGATCGGCGAAGACTGTCTGCTCACGGCGATGTTCTGCATCGCCGGATCGAGTCGTGTCGGCAATCGAGTGATCGCGAGTGGTCAGACCGGGATCATCGACCACGTGAGCGTCGGTGACGATGTCGTGCTCGTGCACCGTGCGGGCGTCGTCAAAGATATCGAGCAGGCTGGGGTTTATGCCTCGCTACCCACGCAGCCCATGGATGAATACCTGCGCAACACGGCCGCCGCACGCAAGGGTGCCGAACTGCGTCGTCGGGTGGCAGATCTGGAACAGCGTCTGGAACAAAGTCAGGAAAAGAACACGCAGCAGGACTGACGAGTCGCTACTCGGCGCGGATCCAGTACTGGTTGCGATAAAACGGGCCGAGGAACCCGCGCACCTCGAGCATGCGGCCCCCATTCTTTGGCGTGAGCCGTACTCGATAAACTTTGCCGTCGTTCGGATCGAGGATGCTGCCGTATTCCCAATAGCCTTCGCCGCCGTTGAGCCGAACGCCCTCGATGATGGTCATTCCTAGCACCGGTTGATTGCGGCGCGGACCGGTGCATTTGATGCAGTTGGCATTGCGTTTGTCCGCCTCGAGGATTTGCTCGATGCGGCCCGTGAGCACGCCCTTGGTTTCGTCGATGCGCACCTGCGAGCGCCGCGCACCCGTCTTGTCATCGACGGTCACCCAAAGGCCGATGGGGGTTGTGGCAAAACTTACCGAGGCTGCGATCGATGACAAGACGAACATCAGCGCCAAGGTTCCGCCGATTTTTCTCATGACATATCCTCAACGTACTCGACACGACCTATCCCTGCCGCCCGCCCCGCTTCGAGGTCGCGCTCGCTGTCACCGATCAATATCGATCGCGCAGGGTCGATGTCGTGGTCGCGTATCGCCTGCAAAATCATGCCGGGTTTGGGCTTGCGGCAATCGCAACTTCGTGAGTATTCGGCGACTCGTCCATCGGGGTGATGAGGGCAATGGTATACGGCCGCAATATCGATCCCTTCCTCTGCCAGCGCCGCGACATACCGCGCGGTCAGCGCTTCGTACTCGACCTGCGTAAACATGCCGCGCGCAATGCCGGATTGGTTGGTCACGACGACCAGCAGGTAGCCCTCGTCGGCCAGGCTGCGCAACAAAGAAATGGCGTTCGGGGCAAATTTGAAATCTTCCCAACGGCCGACATAACCCGAGTCGACATTGATGACCCCATCACGGTCGAGGAACGCGGCTTTTCTTTTTTGCATGGTAGCGCAGCGAATTTAGTCGAACTCTCCGAGTTTCGAGAGAATGCGGGTCGAGGAGAGTCCAGGGACCAAATCCAGAATGGCAACCCTACCGCCTGCGGCGCTCACACAGTCACCGCCTGCCACTTGTGCTGCCGTGTAGTCGCCGCCTTTGACCAAGACCTGCGGCAGGACTTCGCAATAGAGCGTCTCTGGCGTGTCTTCGCTGAACACCACGAGATAATCCACGCACTCCAGCATTCCGAGCACGCTGAGACGGTGTTCTAGCGGGTTGACCGGTCTGGTCGCGCCCTTCAGACGCCGAACGGACGCATCGTCGTTGACCGCCACGATCAGCAAGTCGCCGAGTTCGCGGGCGCGGCGTAACAGGTCTACATGTCCTGCATGCAGCACGTCGAAACAGCCGTTGGTCATCACCGCGGATTTACCTGCAGCCTTTGCCGATGCAATGATTTCACGCAAAGCTTCGCGCTCGACAACCTTCCTGAGAAGGCTGGACGACGAGGTTGCGGAGCGCGCTTGGATGATCTCTCCTACCGAGGTCGTGGCGGTACCTGATTTGGCAACCACTATTCCCGCCGCGACATTCGCGAGCTCAACGGCTTCGCGCAGGTCTGCGCCCGAACCTATTGCTGCTGCGAGGGTCGCCACCACCGTATCACCGGCACCCGTCACATCGAAGACTTCTCTCGCCCGACTTTCAAGATGGACGGGTTCCGAGTTTCGTTCAAGCAAGGTCATACCGCGTTCGCCACGGGTGACGAGTAACGAGTCGAGATGTAGTTGGTCCCGAAGATTGCGGCCTCGTTCGACGATGTCCGTGTCGCTCCGGCAAGGGCCGACCACCGCTTCGAACTCGGCGAGATTCGGCGTTATGACGGTCGCGCCCCGGTAGCGAAGGAAATCCGTGCCCTTGGGGTCGACGATTACGGGCTTGTTGTTTGCCCTCGCGAGAGAGATCAGTTCGCGGGTTTCTGCGCCGAAGAATCCCTTGGCGTAGTCCGAGAGCACGAGAACGTCGTGGTCCAGCAGTCGCGCCTCGATCGGCGCAAACTTTTCTTTGAGCGAAACGTTAGAAAATTTCTGCTCGAAATCCACGCGCACCAGTTGCTGACCGCGAGACATCAATCGCAGTTTGCGTATCGTTCTCGCATCTGCCAATCGCAGCAACGAGTGGCTGACCCCTTGGCGAGTCAGGAGCCGCGCGATCTCTTCGCCGATCGCATCGTCGCCGACGAGGCCCACCAGTGTCGTTTTGGCCCCGAGCGCCATGACGTTCACTGCAACGTTGGCCGCGCCCCCGGGTCGCGTTTCATCGAAATCGACCAACACCACCGGTACGGGCGCCTCCGGTGAAATCCGCGACGTCTGACCCACCCAATAGGTATCGGCCATCACGTCTCCGGCAACGAGCACCTTCGCCGACGAGAAATTGATTGCGGAAAGTCCCTTCATCAGGCTTTTGGGGCGGTAACCAGACCGAGGGCGATTTCTATATCGGCGCACAACGTGTGCGCCAAGAAAATGTGGGCTTCCTGAATTCGCGCCGTATCGTCGGCGGGTACGACGAGCGCGATGTCGCACTTCGCGATCATCTTGCCGCCGTCGCGTCCCAGAAAACCGATGCGCGTAAGCCCGAGTTCAGCGGCTGCATCGAGCGCGGCCAGAACATTGGGCGAGTTACCGGAGGTGGAGATGCCCAGAACGCAATCTCCCCGGCGGCCGAGCGCACGGACCTGTCGTGCAAACACGTGCTCGAATCCGTAATCGTTGCCGATGCAGGTCAGCGCGGAGGTGTCGGTCGTCAGGGCGATCGCGGCGATCGGTGCGCGCTCCGCGTGGAGCCGACCCGTCAATTCGGCAGCGATGTGTTGACAATCGGCTGCCGAGCCGCCGTTGCCACAAAGCAACAGCCTGCCTCCGCCGCCGAGACTTGCTGCGATTGCGGTGGTCGCAGCCGCGAGCTTTGGCTGTAACTCGGTAAGCCGATCGAAGGCGGCAAGGTGCGCGCTCAGAGAGCCTGCAAAAGTGGTCCCGAATTTAGCCGTCATGGTGCAATTGTAAGCCACGGCGGCCACGATCGCTCTCGACCGCTCGAGGCGGTGCTGCAGCACTGCACCCCCTTGCAGACGGGCGGTATCCTAGCGAGTCATGAAAAGCAGCATGAAATGCCTTGGTCGATTGCGTATCCCGGTGTTCGCCGTGCTCGCGGGGCTCGCCGTTGGCGTTGCGATGCCAACCGAC
>RGYP01000490.1 GCA_010031985.1 Gammaproteobacteria bacterium | reverse complement strand
CTACCAAACTCCGATCGTTCCCTGTCGACAAGCCTTGCGCGGGAACTGCATGACGTGACCCTCATCGCACTCGATCGCTCCCAAGGCTCCTGGCACCCAGAGCGCGATGACCGATCACCCAGAACCCGTGTCCTTTGCCGGCTTAGGCCTGCCGCCGAGCCTCGTTAGCGCGCTTGCGGCCATCGGCTACGAGCAGCCGTCACCCATTCAGCTCGCGACCATCCCGATTCTGCTCGAAGGGAGCGATCTCATCGGGCAGGCCCAGACCGGCACCGGAAAAACCGCAGCTTTCGCCTTGCCGGTGCTGTCGCAGATCGAGGTCAAGCGCTCGAAACCGCAGGCGCTGGTTCTGGTCCCGACCCGCGAACTCGCGATACAGGTGGCCGAGGCATTTCAAAAATACGCGAGTCACATGCCGGGATTGCACGTGCTGCCCATCTACGGCGGTCAAAGTTATACGCCGCAGTTGAACGCGCTGCGGCGCGGTGTGCACGTGATCGTCGCGACTCCCGGACGCGTGATCGATCACCTCGAGCGCGGCACCCTCGATCTGGGGACCATCAAACACGTGGTGCTCGATGAAGCCGACGAGATGCTGCAGATGGGATTCGTCGATGCCATCGATCACATCCTGAGTCTGGTTCCGCCGGAGCGACAGGTCGCACTGTTCTCGGCGACGTTGCCGACGCAGATCCGGCGCATTGCGCAAAAGCACCTGCGTGATCCACGCGAGGCCACGGTTCGCGCAAAAACGGCGACATCCGCCAACATTCGCCAGCGCTACTGGTTGGTGTCGGGGATCCACAAGCTCGATGCGTTGACGAGACTGCTCGAGGTCGAGCCCTTCGATGCGATGTTGGTCTTTGCGCGGACCAAACAGTCGACGGTCGATTTGGTCGAGAAGCTCGAGGCGCGCGGATTTTCGGCAGCGGCGCTCAACGGCGACATTCTGCAGGCTCAGCGCGAACGGACCATCGCGGCCCTCAAGGCTGGAAAAGTGGACATCGTGGTGGCGACCGATGTCGCTGCACGTGGCATCGACGTGGAGCGAATCACCCACGTCGTCAATTTCGATGTGCCGTACGACAGCGAGTCGTACGTTCATCGTATCGGGCGCACCGGCCGGGCGGGGCGCTCGGGCGAGGCGATTCTCTTCATTTCGTCGCGTGAG
>RGYP01000489.1 GCA_010031985.1 Gammaproteobacteria bacterium | reverse complement strand
AACATTTACAGGAGCTGTTGGAGGAACAACTGCTCTTACAGGAATTACAATTACAACAGATGTATTAACTGCAGCTGCTATTAAATCTACAGGAACATTAAGTGTTACAAATTCTGGATCAAGTACAATCACAGGAGTTATTAGTGATGGTGCAACAGCTTTAGCAGTAACAAAACTTGGCTCAGGCACACTAACTTTAACAGGCAATAGTACTTACACCGGCCAGACAACGGTTAGTGCAGGAATACTTAATTTTACACCGGCAAGTGGTTTTACTATGACTTTAAGCGGATCATTTGTAAACAATGTCGCTGTTGAATATGTTGGGGCTAATAACGGTGCGCTCTACTTAGATGGAGCAGTATCAGGCTCAGGAACATGGAATATAACAGCTGCGTCTGCTGGCTCTGATCAGTGGAAGAATCGACTTTCAATCAGAAGCAATTCGTCTACTTCTACTACCACTTCTGGTCAATTCACTGTAACCAGTTATGGTAACTTATGGTTTGAAGGCAGCTATGTTAATTCGACTTCAGCAATTTATTTAAATGGTGCAAACACCCGTTTAAGATTCTATGGATTAAGCAATCCGACTATTAGAACTGGTATCCTTACAGGAACTGGAACAGTTGATTTTTCTGACGCTGGTGGTGGTTCAGCTATAACTTTATCCGTTGGTAATGATAACGGTACTGGTACTTTTAGCGGTTTGATTTCTAACTCTAATGGCAGCAAAGATTTAAATGTGACCAAAGCTGGAACTGGTACTTGGACGGTATCAGGATCTAATACTTACACAGGTCTTACGACAATTTCTGATGGAACATTAAAATTAGGTGCCACAGGGGATGCAACAAACACACCTCTTGGAACAACAGCAGCTGGAACAGTAGTTTCTACAAATGGAACTCTTGATCTTGCAGGTTACACTTTAGGAACAGCAGAATATTAATTGTTCCAGTTCCGCCAATAATTGAACTTGCTGATCCTAAAGTAATTAAACCTGAATAAGTTGCAGCAGATCCGCTGTTCATTAGGGCACCGATTGAACCTGTTCCTGTGCCATTAAGAGTTAATGCTTCTGCTGTTCCTAAAGTGTAACCTGCAAGATCAAGAGTTCCATTTGTAGAAACTACTGTTCCAGCTGCTGTTGTTCCAAGAGGTGTGTTTGTTGCATC
>RGYP01000488.1 GCA_010031985.1 Gammaproteobacteria bacterium | reverse complement strand
GTTGCCGAGCGACTTCGACATTTTCTCGTCATCGACGTTGACGAAGCCGTTGTGCATCCAGAGTTCGGCGAAATGGTCCCCGGTCGCAGCGCAGGACTGTGCGATCTCGTTTTCGTGATGCGGAAACTTGAGATCCATGCCCCCGGCATGAATGTCGAAATGGCTGCCGAGAATCTCGGCCGACATCACCGAGCACTCGATGTGCCAACCCGGGCGACCGGGGCCCCACGGCGAATCCCACGCGGGCTCGCCGGATTTGGCTTTTTTCCAGAGCACGAAATCGAGGGGGTCGCGCTTGGCCGTGTCGATCTCGATCCGCGAGCCGGCGCGCAAGTCTGCGAGCCGTTTGCCCGAGAGTTGGCCGTAGGACGCAAAGCTCGCCACCGAGTACATGACGTCGCCATCGCTCGCCACGTAGGCATGCCCCTTGTCGATGAGGGTCTGCGTCAGAGCGATCATGCCGGGGACGTACTGAGTCGCCCGCGGCTCGTGGTCGGGACGCAAGACATTCAGCCGATCGTAGTCTTCGTGCATCGCGGCGATGAACCGCGCGGTGAAAGTGTTGATCGGCTCGCCAAGTTCGGCGGCACGGCGAATGATCTTGTCGTCGATGTCGGTGATGTTGCGGACGAAGGTCACCGCAAGCCCGCGATGCATGAGATAGCGACGAACGATGTCGAAGGCGACCTTGGAGCGTGCGTGGCCGATGTGGCAAAAGTCGTAGACCGTGTCGCCGCAGAGATACATGCGTACCTCGCCCGCACGCAGCGGTTTCAGCTCCTGTTTGCGACCCGTCAAGGAATTGTGGATGCGAATGCTCATGATAATCGCTCGAGGCGCTGCAGGGCGCGCGCCGCGCCCATCAAGGACAGCAGTGGTGCGATCTCGGGTCCGTGATCGAGCCCCGTCAAAGCCAGGCGCAGAGGCTTGAAGAGTTCGGGACCCTTGCGTCCGGTGCGTTCCCGCACCTGGGTGGTGATGGCCTTCCAATCGGTGCCGTGTTGACGCAGCGCCTCGGCAGCCGCCGCGAAGAGCGGCGCGGCGGTCGCGAGTTGGGATGCCGCATCGGCATCGGGCATCGGCAAGTCGCCGAAAACCACGCTCGCCCAGTGCGCGACCTCGCCGGGCAGTACGACGTTGGGCTGAATCGCGATGACGAAAGCGTGGGCGGCCCGTTGATCGATCCC
>RGYP01000487.1 GCA_010031985.1 Gammaproteobacteria bacterium | reverse complement strand
AGGTCAGGGTTCGAGCGAGTCGGGCAAGATCATCCGGCGTATCCACGTCGTACGCGGCGCTGTCCATGGGCACTCGGGTCAGTCCATCGACCGCACGCAGTAGGGCCTTTGCGCCACGATCGCCCGTCAGTTGCATCGCAGCACCGAATAGAGGTCGCGGCAGGATGCACGGTGCGCCGATATCGCCCGCGTACTCGGCGGCCGCGGGTTTCGTCGGATCGACCAGCCAGGCGACGGCGAGATTGTGCAGATCGTCGTCCGTGATGGCCGGCTGATCGACGAGCATGACGAGCGCGGCGTCGGCATCGGCGGGCAGCGAGCGCAAGCCGTGCTTCAGGCTTTCGGCAAGACCCAAGGTCCAGCTCTCGTGGGTCACGACGTGCCGAGGCGCGAGGTCGATCGCGGCGATGATCGTCGCGGCATGCGCACCGAGGATCACGGTGTAGCGGCCGTCGACGAGCGCTTGTGCGCGTGCGATCGCCAAGTCGAGTAATCGCCGATCACCGAGTTTCGCCAAGGCTTTGGGCGCACCGTACCGTCGTGCGGCGCCTGCGGCGAGAATCAGCGCGTGCAGATTGCCGAGCGTCGCCGTACTCACTGGCTGCGCGATTTGAAGTACACGACTAGCGCGAACATCGCGAGCACCCCGTCCGCCGCTCCGACGAGCAGATATGGCGCCGAGGGTTTCCAGGCGTCGAAGAGGATGCCGCCGACGAAACTCGCCATCAAAATACCGGCTGCACCGAACATGCTGAAAACCCCGATGATGGCGCCACGGCCGCGATCACCCGCCACCTGACCGATCAGCGACTGCGAGGCGAGGATGGCGCTCATTTCGCCGATACCCATGAAGGCGGCCGCAAGGTACATGCCGCTGCCGAGCGGATCGTCGATCGAGCCGATGATGAGATAAGACGCCGAGGCGAGAATCATGGCGAGTGCCAGCGCGAGCGTTCGATCGAGCTTGTCGATGAATGCGATAACCACGAGTGCCCAGAGCGTCGCCATGATCTGCGCCAGTCCAAAGAATTTAGTGCCTGCGGCTTGCGCCTCTGCGGGGCTCAGCCCCTGACCGATGCCGTAGGTGGTGATCCACAGCAGGAAAAACGTCGAGAGCACGGCGAGATCGCCGCGCGAGACCATGGCGGAAAAGTAGGCCAGCAAGATGCGTGGCTCGCGTGCCGCTTCAAGACCGATACG
>RGYP01000486.1 GCA_010031985.1 Gammaproteobacteria bacterium | reverse complement strand
ACCCTCATCGCGATTGCGGCAATTTCGGCAAGCGCTCAGGTGCTGCCCGCGGACTACCCGAAGATGAAGATGTCCTTGCAGTCGTCGCCGCATGACGCCCCGAACGTGGTGGTCGTGCTGCTCGACGACGTTGGCTTCGCGGCAGCCAGCACTTTCGGCGGACCCATCGACACACCGTCGCTGCAGCGACTCGCCAACGACGGTCTGCGCTACAACCGCTTCCACACCGCCGCCATCTGCTCGCCGACGCGGGCGGCGCTGCTCACGGGACGCAACCCCCACGCCGTCGGTGTGGGTGCGGTGCTCAACACGCCTTCCGCCTATCCGGGGTACAACGGCCTGCTACCGAAGAGCGCAGCGACCATCGCCGAGATCTTGCGGCAAAACGGCTATGGCACGGCGGCTTTCGGCAAGTGGCATCTCGCTCCGGAGTGGGAGAGCTCGCCCGCGGGACCCTACGACCACTGGCCCGTGCGACAAGGTTTCGATCATTTCTACGGCTTTCTGCCCGCGGAGGTCGATCAGTTTGCGCCGACTCTGGTACAGGATCAAACCTTCATCACGCGACCGCGACGCGCCGGCTATCACCTGACAGAAGATTTGGCCGATCAAGCCATTGCCTGGATGCAGCGCCACCGATCGGCGACGCCCGATCGCCCGTTCTTTGCCTATTTCGCAACGGGCGCGGCGCACGCACCGCTGCAGGTTCCGAAAGCGTGGATCGATCGCTACAAGGGCCGGTTCGCCCAAGGCTGGGATCGGTTGCGGGAGGAATCTTTCACCCGTCAGAAATCTTTGGGCGTGATACCGGCCGATGCCGTGCTCACGCCGCGGCCCGCGGCCTTGCCCGCCTGGGATTCACTCACCCGCGATCAGCGCAAGATCGCCGAGCGCTATATGGAAACCTACGCGGGCTTCCTCGCGCATACCGATGCGCAGGTCGGCCGTCTGCGCGCCGCCATCGAGCAGATGGGCGAACTCGACAACACGCTCTTCATCTACATCGTCGGTGACAACGGCAGCAGTGGCGAGGCCGGTCCCTTCGGCTCGATCCGCTACATGTCCTCGATACAGGGTGTCCCCGAAACCACCGCCGACATGATGGCGCACTTCGATGACATCGGCGGCCCGAGAGTTCACGCTCATTACAACGCGGGCTGGGCGTGGGCACTCAATGCACCGTTTCCGTGGATGAAGCAG
>RGYP01000485.1 GCA_010031985.1 Gammaproteobacteria bacterium | reverse complement strand
GCGAAGATCAGGAGCAAGCGGCCGTCCTGGGGGCCGTCGCGCAAACCGGCCGGCAGCTGCACCTCGAACGCGTTGGCTGCGAGTGCGGTGGCTGCGGGAAGGGAGAGGCCGAGTAGGGCCAAAACGAGGGCGAGGAGCCGAAACGGGTGGGATGTGCGCATGACCCCCGATCCTACGCCGGGCGCGGCGTTTGCGAACCTGTCGATACGAGGTCATCCAACTTGATTTGTGGATTCACATAGAATCGCGCCCCGACGCATGCAGTACGCAGACACATTCGAGGTCATCGTGGTGGGTGGCGGCCATGCCGGCACCGAAGCCGCGCTCGCGGCTGCGCGCATGGGGCGCCGCACTTTGTTGCTGACCCAGAGCATCGAGACGCTGGGCCAGATGAGTTGCAACCCGGCCTTCGGCGGGATCGGCAAGGGGCATCTGGTTCGCGAGATCGACGCCCTCGGCGGCGCGATGGCGAGGGCGGTCGACCGCGCCGGGATCCAGTTCCGGACCCTCAACGCCAGCAAGGGACCGGCCGTCCGCGCCACCCGCGCGCAGGCCGATCGGCTGCTCTACCGCAAGGTCATCCGCAGCCTCCTCGAGAACCAGCCGAACCTGTCGCTGTTCCAACAAGAGGTGGCGGATCTCGTGGTCGAAAACGGTCGCGTCCACGGGGTCGTGACGATCAGCGGAATCCGTTTCGCCGCACCCGCCGTGGTGCTCACGGTGGGGACCTTTCTCGGGGGTCGGATCCACGTCGGTCTCGACCAGCATTCGGGGGGTCGCGCAGGCGATCCGCCCTCGAATGCGCTGGCCGCAAGACTGCGCGAATTGCCGCTGCGGGTAGGGCGCCTGAAGACCGGTACGCCGCCGCGTATCGATGGTCGCAGCCTCGATTACAGCGTCATGGCGCCACAGTATTCGGACGACCCGCTGCCCGTCTTTTCGTTTCTTGGACGAGCCAATGAGCATCCTCAGCAGGTCCCATGTTTCATAACTGCGACAAATAAGCATACCCACGAGGTGATCCGCTCGGGCTGCGACCGCTCGCCGATGTTCACCGGCAAGATCGAAGGCGTGGGTCCGCGCTACTGTCCCTCGGTCGAAGACAAGGTCCATCGCTTCGCCGACAAAGACTCGCATCAGGTGTTCGTGGAGCCCGAAGGGCTCTCCACCCACGAGGTCTATCCGAACGGTATTTCGACCA
>RGYP01000484.1 GCA_010031985.1 Gammaproteobacteria bacterium | reverse complement strand
GATTTGATGCGGGAAGTTTTATTGCGAGTACTTTAAATTTAAAAAGTTCAGATTTTTTAAATAATAAATTTATTTTCGAGCGTGATCCGAATTTGCAAGCAGGATCCATTGAAAATAATGGAAGCATCAATGCATTTGCTGGCGGAACCGTTGCTTTTATAGCACCGCAAGTTGTAAACAATGGTAGTATTGCAACACCATCGGGTACAGCGGCGTTACTTTCTGGTGACAAAGTTACATTAACCCTAAGCGGAAATAGATTAATTAATTATTCAGTTGATGTCGGTACATTAAATTCATTAATTGAAAATAAAAACATCATCAAAGCAGACGATGGTGTTGTAATTCTTTCAGCAAAAGCTTTAAGCGCCCTAAAAAAATCAGTGGTTAACAACTCTGGGATCATTGAAGCGAAAGGAATTACCAAAGAAGGTGGAAAAGTATTTCTTGATGGCGACATTGTAACTAATTCTGGCACCATTAATGTGTCTTCATCAAAAAATAAAGGCGGTAACATTCAAATTACCGGTGATGAGTTAAAAATTACTTCATCAGCTAAGTTAATTGCAACAGGTGCAACAGGTGGAGGTGAAATTTTGGTGGGTGGCAGCTATCAAAATCTTATCAACACTATCAAACAAGCCATCAAAGTGATTGTTGAGCTTGGCGCTTTGCTTGATGCCTCAGCAACAGAGAATGGAAATGGTGGAGCAATCGTTGTCTGGTCTAATATTTACAGACGAGAATCCGAAACTTACGCGCATGGAACTTTTATTTCAAAAGGTGGCGAAAATGGCGGAGATGGAGGCTTAATTGAGACCTCAGGTTTCTACCTAAACACAGATAATGCTGTGGTTGATGCATCATCACCTAAAGGAAATTCAGGAACTTGGTTACTTGACCCATATGATATTACCATTGCAAGCTCAGGAGCTACAGGCACTCCTTATTCATCAACTTTTACTGCAGCTGCAACTTCAACAATTTTAGCATCCAGTATTGAAGGATCGCTTAACGCAGGTACCAATGTCTCTATCACTACAGCTGATGGTAGCATTACGTTCACTACTGGAATTGCAAAGTCTGGAAATAACACTTCGTCCCTTACTTTAAGCGCATATGTTAACGTTGCTCTGGGAGCTAACAGTATAACATCAAGTCAAAATACATTGCCATTAACAATAACTGCAACCACAGGATC
>RGYP01000483.1 GCA_010031985.1 Gammaproteobacteria bacterium | reverse complement strand
GACCCCGGCATTATGAGTGCCGTGCTCTAACCAGCTGAGCTACCTTTCCAAGCCGGTTTCAGGGCGCGGAAGTTTGGGCGGCGCCCCCTGCACTGTCAAGGCAGGTCAGACCCGGGTCAGCCAGCCATGCGGATCGGGCGCCTTGCCCTGCTGCACGGCGACCAAAGCGGCCCGCAAGCGCAGGGTCTCGGGGCCAACTTGGCCATCGCCCACCTTGTGCTCGCTGCCATTGCGCACCAAGGTGCCCACCCCCGAGAGCACGGCGGCCGTACCCGAAAGCGCAGCCTCGCCGTTTCGCGCCCAGTCCATCATCTCGTCGACGCCGAACACGCGTTCCTCGATGCGATATCCGAGATCGCGAGCGATGCTGAGCAGCGAATCGCGCGTCACCCCGTGCAGGAAGCTGCTGTCGAGGCTGCGGGTCAACACATGACCGGGACGAATGAGCAAAAAATTGGAGGCGCCGGTTTCTTGCACCTCGCCGCCCGGACAGAAGAGCACCTGATCGATGCCGAAGGCCTTGCGGGCTGCCAGCGTCGGGCCCATCGCCGCCGCGTAGTTGCCACCAGTCTTCACCATGCCAAGATGCGGTGCGCAACGCTGCGCATGCTCTTCGACCAGAATTTTGAGTGGACGAATGCCGCCGGCAAAGTAATCCCACACCGGGCTTGCCAGCACCACAAGACAGGCCTCGTTGGATGGTGTTGCGGCGGCACCGATGTTGGCCATGGTGCCGAAGAGCAGCGGTCTGAGATATAGCGCGCCGGGCGCCTCGGGAACGTCGGCCCGCACGCGATCGATCAATGAATTCACCATCGAGGCGAGCAAGGCGGGATCCGGCTCCGGCAGGATCAAGGCTTGCGCACTGCGTCGCATGCGCTCGACATGGCGCGCTAGTCGGAACACGTGCACCGAACCGTCGGCGTGCCGATACGCCTTGAAGCCCTCGAAGCACGCACTGCCGTAATGCAAAGCATGCGCCGCGGGATGGATCTGCAACGGCGCCGTCTTGCAGAGCTCCATGGGCGACCAAGCGCCATCCCGATACCAGGCGATCGCCATGGTCTCGCTGAGGATGCTGCCGAAGGGCGCGCTCTGGGGGTTACCGGTCATCGTCGACTACTCCGAAATTCCATGATCAACGAGGCAATGATGCCTCAGAAAAGGCCGATCGTCTGTTGACTCGAATATACCAGTCCGT
>RGYP01000482.1 GCA_010031985.1 Gammaproteobacteria bacterium | reverse complement strand
TATTGACCGGTGGTGCCCATGACGCGGAAGCCGCGATGCGAGTCACCGAGCGAGATCGGAATGGTCCAGTCGACGTCGGGATGACGCGCGATTTTCTGGTAACTCTGCCAGCTGACGTTGGCCGTGGCGTCACCCACCCGAAAGACTGAATAAAGCAGCAGATTGAGCTGACCCGAGCGCGCGCCGACGATCAGGTCTACGCCCGAGACGGTGTTGGCGAAGCCCTCGCGGGCCGCCGTGCGCATCTTTTCCACGCCGAGCAGCAGGGCGACGCTGATAGCGATGGCGCTGATGGTCAGCAGTGCGGTGGTGCGACGATTACGCAGCGAGCGCAGCGCGAGCAGCAGGGTTTTCATGAGCTCTGCCCCGCGCGCGTCCGTATGCCGCCGGCCCGGTTCAGATCGCCCAAAGAAATCGTCCGATCGAAAAGGTGGCCAAGCGAGGTGTCGTGACTGACGAACAGCAGCGTCGAGCCTTGGGTTCGACACTCGCCCATCAGCAGTTGCAGAAAATCTTCGCGCGCATCGTGATCGAGCGAGGAGGTGGGTTCGTCGGCGACGATGATCTCGGGTTTGCCGAGCAGCGCACGCGCCGCGGCAACCCGTTGTTGCTGTCCGATCGACAGCTCGGTGACCGCACGACTTTGGATGTCGCTGGCACCCAGCCCGAGAGCGCCCAGCAAGCGCCGACCCTCGGCCTGCAGATCGCCACCGACGCGGACCGCTCTTGCGGGCGAAAAATCCGCGGGTAACAGGACGTTCTCGAGCACGCTCAGGTACGGAATGAGGTTGAACATCTGGAAGATGAAACCGAGATGCTCGCCACGAAAGCGATCGCGCCGGCTCGCCGAGAGCGCACTGATTTCGGTGCCGAGCAGATTGACTTCGCCGCGTGCCGGCTTCAGCACGCCGCCGAGGAGCCCGAGCAGCGTGCTCTTGCCGCTGCCGCTCGGGCCGCGAAGGAACACACGCTCGCCGCGGGCGACGCTGAATTGCTCGATGTCGATGACCGGTGCTTTACCCGGCCAAGCGAACAACAGTTCTCGGGCCAGAATGGCCGGCGCGGAAGTCGAATCAGTCACGTCGTTACTGTAGCGGAACCCGCAGCTCACCGCCCTGCAGCGTTTGCTGGCGTTGCACCTGCGGTGTGATCAGATTGACCTCGGCGCGTTCGACTTCCTTGAGTTTACGCAGCACCCAGACTTCTACCCAGACGAGTGCCGCGGGGTT
>RGYP01000481.1 GCA_010031985.1 Gammaproteobacteria bacterium | reverse complement strand
GAGCTCGATCGGGTGTTCATTCTTTGGGCGCTCGCCTTCATGTTGCACTACGGCTATCTCGGCGCGCAGTACACGATCGGCCAGGGGGTCGTCCCTCAGCGCTCGCGCGCCTCGGCGATCGCGATCCTGCTCTTCATCATTGCGCTCGTGGGTAACGGTGTCGGCCCCCAGATCGTCGGCGTACTCAGCGACAGCTTCATGACGCTGGGCCTCGAGCAGCGTGGGTTGGCCGGCGTCCTCGACGTCGCTGCCTGCAATCCGAAGGTGACCTCGGCACTGCCGGCGGCGCAACAAGCGGCGTGCAGCGCGATCTATGCGGAGGGTCTGCGCAACTCGATGATGGTGACCGCCCTCTTGCTGCTCGTGGCAGCAACCTGTTTCTGGATGTCCTCGCGACACCTCGATCGAGATATGCTCGTGCGCTGAGTGGTAGCGCAACGTAAATAACGATGAAAATAGACTCGCAGGTTGTCGCCGTCGTCACCGGCGGCGCATCCGGTCTCGGTGAAGCCACGGCGCGCGCCCTCGCCGCCCGAGGAGCCAAGGTCGCCATCTTCGATGTCGCCGAACAACGCGGCGAGCAGATCGCGCACGAACTCGGTGGCCTCTTCTGCCACGTCGACGTCACCGCCGAAGCCAGCGTCGACGAAGGTTTCGCCCGCGCCCGAGCAGCACATGGTCAGGAACGTGTCCTCGTCAATTGCGCTGGCATCGGCAATGCCATCAAAACGGCGTCTCGCGATCGAGAGACCGGCGCAGCGCGGCACTTTCCGCTCAAAGATTTCGAGCGAGTGGTCAACGTCAACCTGATCGGTACTTTTCGCTGCATCGCGAAGGCCGCGGCGGGCATGCTCACGCTACCGGTCCTCGCCGAGGGCGATCGCGGCGTGATCGTCAACACGGCCTCGGTGGCTGCCGAAGACGGGCAGATCGGGCAGGCGGCCTACTCCGCTTCCAAGGCGGGCGTCGCGGGCATGACGCTGCCGATCGCCCGCGATCTCATGAACGAGGCCATCCGCGTCAACACGATACTGCCGGGTCTCTTTGCAACCCCCCTGCTCGCCGGATTGCCCGAAAAAGCCATTTCAGCGCTCGAGACCTCGGTGCCGCATCCAAAGCGGCTCGGCGCGCCGGCCGAATACGCCGCGCTCGCACTCAGCATGATCGAGATCGGCTATTTCAATGGCGCCTGCGTCCGACTGGACGGTGCCATCCGCATGGCACCGCGCT
>RGYP01000049.1 GCA_010031985.1 Gammaproteobacteria bacterium | reverse complement strand
CTGCTTGAGGCGGGTACGCCAGCTCGAATCCTCCGGACTCATCGAGCGCTACATGGCGCGACTCAATCTGTCGCGACTCGGTTGGGGCATGAGCCTCCTCGTGAGAATCACCCTGAAGGCACAGACCGATCGCGACCTGCGTATCTTTGAAAAAGCGGTCAGTGCAGTGCCCGAAATCACCGATTGTTTTTTGACCACGGGGGAAGCGGACTATGTGCTGCGCGTCTTTGCTCGCGATGCTTCCGACATCGAGCGTCTGCACGGATCGGTTCTGACCAAGCTGCCTGGCGTGGCGCGTGTCGAATCGAGCTTCGTACTGCGCGAGATCGTCAGCGGTGCGACGCCGCCGATCGATCGCGCCGCGACTTGATTCACCTCAGTCGATTTTCGTGCGATAGGGATCGTGCAGGAACAGCGTGCCGATCAGCGCCGTGATCAGCGCGACGACGACCGGATACCAAAGTCCTGCATAAATATCGCCGGTCGCCGCGACGATGGCGAACGAGGTCACGGGCAGAAAACCACCGAACCAGCCGTTACCGAGGTGATACGGCAATGACATCGACGTGTAGCGAATGTGGGTGGGAAAAATCTCGACCAGCCACGCGGCAATCGGTCCGTAGACCATCGTGACCAGCAACACGAGCCAGACGCACAGTGCAATCACGAGCGGATAGTTGACTGCGCTCATGTCGGCTTTGGCTGGGTAGCCCGCCTCATCGAGCGCGGTACGCAGCGATTTGCCGAAGGCCGCAGCCTCTGCCTTGAACTCGATTGAACCCAGAGTCATGCCCTCGAACGAGCGCAGGACGACCGCCTCGGCACCCGCGCCGATCCGTACCTCGGCAATGCTGCCCGTCGGCCCTTCGATGTTGGTGTATGGAACGCCTGCCTTGGCGAGGGCGGATTTGGCGACATCGCAGGAGCGGCGGAATGTCTGTTTGCCGACGGGGTCGAACTGCAAACTGCAGGCGTCGGGATCGGCGACCACCGAAACGGGGGCCGTGCTCACCGCGCGCTCGAGTGCAGGGTTGGCCGCATGGGTGATGGTCTTGAAGGTTGGAAAGTAGGTGAGGGCGGCGAGCACGCAACCACCCATGATGATGGGCTTGCGACCGATGCGATCAGACAGCGCACCAAAGATCACGAAGAACGGTGTACCGATGAGCAAAGCGGCTGCGATGATCAGATTGGCGCTAGCCGCTTCGACTTGCAGCATCTTCTCGAGGAAAAACAGTGCGTAAAACTGTCCGCCGTACCACACCACGGCTTGACCCGCCGTTGCGCCGAAGAGCGCGAGCAGAACCAGTCGAAGGTTCGCACGATTGCCGAAAGCTTCGGTCAAAGGACGCTTGGCGAGCCGGCCTTCCTCCTTGATCTGCAGGAATGCCGGGGATTCCTGCAGTTGCAAGCGGATGTACACCGAAATGCCAAGCAAGATGGTCGACAACAGGAAGGGAATTCGCCAGCCCCAGGTTTCAAAGTTTTCACCGAAGGCGAGACGACAACCGAGGATGACGAGTAGCGACAAAAATAGACCCAAGGTGGCCGTGGTCTGAATCCAGCTCGTATACAGACCGCGCTTGCCTTGGGGCGCATGCTCGGCAACGTAGACGGCTGCACCGCCGTATTCCCCACCGAGAGCCAGTCCCTGCAACAGTCGAAGAGCGATCAGGATGATTGGTGCCAATACGCCGATCGATTCATAGGAGGGCAACAGACCGACCAGAGCCGTAGAGGCGCCCATCAGCACGATCGTGATCAGAAAGGTGTGTTTGCGTCCGACGAGATCGCCGAGGCGCCCGAAGACGATCGCGCCAAAAGGGCGCACGAAAAACCCGGCAGCAAAAGCCAGTAACGCAAAGATGAAACCGGTCGTTTCGTCGACGCCCGAGAAAAACTGCCGCGAAATGATGGCAGACAAGGCGCCGTAGAGATAGAAGTCGTACCACTCGAAAACCGTACCGAGCGAAGAGGCGAAAATGACGCGCCGATGGCTACGATCGACGCCGATGGCGTTATCCGAGGTCTGTTGCACTGCCTCTCCCCCGACGGGCCTGCTCGACGGCCCCAGCGTCCACAGTGTAGCGCGAAGCTCGCTTCTCTCGGCAGGCTGCTTTGGTCGATGCGCGCCTTCGGTGAGAATGTCCGGCCTGGGGGTACCGCAATGGCACAACGCCGGTCGGTTGGAGTCAAAGTGACTGCATCGCCGCTCAAGCTGCGACTGACGCTTGCAGAGCGGGCGCGGGCGGGCTTCGTTTCGACTCTGAGAAAGCAGATCTTCGACGGGCTGGCATCGAGTCTGCGCGCCGACTATCAAAGAAACGTCGCGTCACGGCTGGCGCCGCGAGTCGATGCCGAGAGCGTTCGACAGGCCATGCGGCATCGCGACTCGTTCAAATTCTATTCTTCGCTGCGGGTGACCTCGCAAGATCTGCTTTATCAGGTCGTCCGTCCGGCCATCGAGCGTCAGCGAGCGGATTTTGCAACGGCGGTACGCGATCTTGCATCGGACCCGCGCGCACCGGCGACATTGGTCCTGAAAGAGGGCTTCAAGGTGCCGCGCTCGGTGAGCGCCCTCGACATACATCTGATGCCCGGAAGTTACGTCGAGGAATACGGCGAAGACGATCCGACCATGGGCGCCGTCTATGAAAATCGTCTGGCGCTGTCCACCTTCGGCGTGTTCGGTCCCGAGCTCGATGACATCGGGCAGTCCATCGCCCGCTTCATTGCGCTCAAATATCCGAAGTTTCGACCACGGCGGATTCTCGATCTGGGCTGCACGGCAGGGCACAACACGGCCGCCTGGCGTCAAGTCTTCGGCAAGGCCGAAGTCATCGGCATCGACGTTGCGGCTCCTTGTTTGCGTTATGCAGCAGCCCGCGCCGCGGCCCGTGGTCTCGAACTGCGTTTCGAGCAGATGAACGCCGAATCGCTCGACTATCCAGACGCCAGTTTCGATCTCGTGATTTCTTCGATGTTCTTGCATGAAGTTCCGCCGCGAGCCATTCCGCGCGTCCTGCGCGAGGCCCATCGCGTACTGCGCCCCGGCGGACTCATGCTGCACATGGAACTGCCGCCCGCCGATCAGCTCTCGGCCTACGACTCGTTCTATCTGGATTGGGATGGCCACTACAACAACGAGCCCTACTATCGAAGTTTTCGCGCCATGAATTTGCCGAAGTTGTGCGAGTCGGCGGGTTTTTCGGCCGCCGACTACGTGCAGCACGTCGTACCGTCATGGACGGCGCTCGGCGCGCGACGCTGGCGCGAGGCTGCATGTGAGGCCGATTACGCAGTCGACTCCGGGCAGACTGGCCGTTTGGCGAGTGGCGTCCGTTGGTTTTGCTTTGGCGGCTGGAAGAGCTTTGCCAGCGGGAAGACAAGGTGAAGCTCATCGCGAGCCATAGACGCTGGTTCGTAGTCGCCGCCGCTGCCATCGGTCTAGGCTGCGGTCTCGCCTCGATCGTCGCAGCGACGTTCGGCGTGTTCGTCGGGCCGCTGCGCCGCGAGTTCGGGTGGTCGCAGAGCGATACCTTCAGTGCCTTGCTTGCCGTCACCTTCACCGCAGCCTTGCTCGCGCCCGTGGTTGGCAGTTTCGTCGATCGGTTCGGCGCCCGCCGCGTGGTATTGATCGGATTTTTGGCAGAGGTCGTAATCTTTGCTTCTTTCAGATGGCAGGGCCCTGAGCTTTGGAGCTTCTACCTCCGCTATTTTTTGCTTGCCATACTCACGCTCGGTACCACCCACGTCGCTTTTGCCCGAGTCATTACTTTGTGGTTCGAGGACCGCCGCGGATTCGCACTGGGGCTTGCGCTCGCCGGTGTAGGTCTGGGTGGTTTCGTCTGGCCGATCTTTTCGCAGACCATGATCGAATCTTTCGGATGGCGTGATGCTTATTTATTCATCGCGGGTGCGATCGCGGCGATCGCGATGCCCGTGATGTGGTCATGGTTGATCGACAAGCCGCAGGCCTCGACCGTCAAAACCGATGCCGGAATAGCCGATACCGTCGCGCTTGCAGGAGTTTCCCTGCGCGAGGCGACGCACGCACCGCTCTTCTGGTTGATGCTGGCAACTTTTTTCCTTATCGGGCTCGTCGTCCAGAGCGTGACGTTCCATATCGTGCCGCTGCTGACGCTGCGTGGTTTCTCGCCCATGGTGGCTGCCGCCACGCAATCGGCGCTATTCGTGGCGGTGACGGGCGGTCGTTTGATTACCGGCTGGTTGATGGATCGATTCTTTGCGCCGCGCGTGGCGCTGGTATTTTTGCTCGCGCCGATTGCCGGCATCGCGCTGCTCGGTTTGGGCGGTGATCCGCGGCTTGCCGTTCTGGCTGCCGTGCTCGTGGGTCTTGCCGTCGGCGCCGAGGTCGACGTGCTGGCCTACCTGACCGGAAGATACTTTGGTCCGCGTCACTTCAGCCGTATCTATGGTTCGTGTTACGGCATTTATTCTTTGAGCGGTGGAGTGGGGCCGGTGCTGGTGTCGATGGTGGTCGAGCGCGGGGGTGGCTATCCCGCGGCGCTTGCTCTGCTTGCCGCCGTGCTTGCTGGCTGTTGCTTGCTGTTGCTGCGCTTTCCGTCATTCCCTACTGAACTGCGTCGCACCTAGTCGGCCGTCCGCGCCGGCCGACGACGCCCGCCACTCGCGCGTCAAGCGGCAAAATCGGCGATCCGTGGTCCAGGGCACTTATCTTCAAACGTGATTTTGTGAATCTGTTGCCAGTGCAAAGCCTCGCGACAGGGTCGAGTCCGATCCGGCAGCAGGCTCCAAGAGGTGGCGACATGGCAAACGGTACCCCCAAAGGTTGGTCTGCGACGAGCTCGACGGTTGTGACGTACACCGGGTCTCCTGGCGGCGTGAAAATCGGTTCGGTCACGAGTAACAACGGCAGTAATTTGGTCGTCGGTGTGTACGCCGAGGCGGTCGATGGCGGCGTGAAGTTTTGGGTACAGGTTGAATCGGGTACGGGCGACCTGCGCGGGTTCTTTCTCGACGTTGGCGCACCCGGCGGTCCGATCACGCGGGCCGGCAGTGGCGACAACAACATGAACGGTACCGGCTACTCGTTCGACTACGGTGTGGATATCGGCAGCTCCGGCTCATCGAAGGACTACATCACCAAGGCGACGTTCACACTCGAAGATTTACCGGGAATGGATCTGTCCAGCCTGCTCGACGGCGCCGTTTTCGGCATCCGCGCGACCAGCGTCGGACCGACGAATACCAGTGTGAAATTGGTGGGCACGGCTGATCTTCCGGAGGTCACGGTCAGCATCACGCCGAACGGTGATGTTCTCGAAAATGCGCCGGCGGTATTCACCGTACACCTCGATTTTCCGATCGACGAGGACTTGCTGGTCAACTTGAGCAATGGCGGCAGCGTCACGATTCCGAAGGGTAGTACCAGTGCGGT
Organism: Gammaproteobacteria bacterium; assembly: GCA_010031985.1. Taxonomy (GTDB): domain Bacteria; phylum Pseudomonadota; class Gammaproteobacteria; order Steroidobacterales; family Steroidobacteraceae; genus UBA964. Next base: position 4,214 of record RGYP01000049.1, on the reverse strand, counting down.
GTATACCAATGGTACTCAGGGCGATGACGTGTACATCGATCCGGGTTCGGTGAGCGTCGCGATCAGTTCGGCGGTTCCGCAGGGTCCGACCTTGGTTGGCGTGATCATCGATACTGACCCGGCGGTGGTGAATGTCACCGACACGATCGACCCTGTCATCGTACGTCTCGCAGCGACGCCGAGCACCAGCGAGGACGGCGGGTCGATCACCTACACGGTGCGACTCGAGACGGTGTCGGGTGCGACGCCGGTCACGACCAACAACGCGATCACGGTGACGCTCACGGGCGGTCAGGTGATCACCATTCCAGCAGGCTCGAGTACGGCGAGTTCGTCGCCGGTTCCCGTGAACCGCGACGACGTATGGGTGGAAGTCGATGCGATCACCAACAGCATCGCGAGCGTCGCCGAAGCGAATGCGGGTACACCGGGTGCATTCGAGAGTCTGAGCTTCGACGGCTCGACGGTCAGCACGGCAGTGCTCGATGACGTCGATCCGGTGACCGTGGGAATCTTCTCTGCCGACGGCGAGCGTAACCCGGGAGATCCGGCGTTTTTCGCCATCCGCATCGATCAGCCGCTCGATAGCCCATTGCGGGTATCGCTATCGACGGGCGACACCATCACCATTCCGACGGGTGCCACGGAGTTCCTCTACACGGTGAATGACCCGGGCTCCGGGGACATTACTGTGTCGATCGTCAGTGCCGGGGTGACCGGCAAGACCTTCGAGAGTCTCGTGGTCTCGCCCGGTAGCGCGACGGTGACCGATCCGCCGATCGATGGCGACGATCACTTTCCGACCCTCGACAAGAATATTTCGCACATCACGATCTATTTTTCTGCTGCGGCAGGCTCGGGTCTCGAGTCACTCGACACCAAAGGCGGCACTTCGTCAGGGGGGCAAGTCGGAGCCGATGGGCTGTACACGGTCAAGATCGATTGGCTCGACAACGACACGGACTACAAAGATCTCGACGACGTGTGGGACGAGATTTACGCGCGGCTGCTCGAGGTCAACCCTGCGCTGAGCGGCAAGACGGTGCTTGGCGTCGCCATCAAGGCGGGAACCGGAGAGCAGTTCTACGCGCTCGATGGTGATCCTGATGTAGACCCGGTACCGGTGCACTTCGTGAATGGCTCACCTGTCACCACGCTGGTGACCAACAGCGCCATCGACACTGTGTACACCAGCGATAGCGACGGCGATGGTTTGAACGACTTCTTCGAGCCCGCCGGAGGCTATCTGCTCTCCAGCGTTGCCGAAGCATCGGGCGACTCTCTGGTCTGAGGCCGGGGAGCGCTACCCATGCGTGCGGTCGGTGAGTGGCGCGAGGCGATGTCCGCCTTGCGTCGCCCGCTGCTCGCGTTGGGCGCTTTCAGTTTCTGCATCAACCTGCTGTTGCTGATGCCGGCGATCTACATGTTGCAGGTCTACGACCGAGTGCTGACCAGTCGCAACGAAGGTACGTTGCTTTTCTTGACGATCCTGCTGGTCGCGCTGTTAGCCGTCGAGACCGCACTCGACATGATCCGCTCGCGCGTACTCGGGAGAATGGGTAACTGGTTCGATCAAAGATTCGACCAGCGAATTTTCGATACGGCATTCGCCCATGCGAGTGATGGTCGCGTCGATCTGCCCGCACAGGTCTTCGGCGATTTGTCGCGATTGCGAGAATTCGTGGCAGGCAAAGGTCTGCTCGCGCTATTCGATGCGCCGTGGGCGCCGCTCTTTCTCGTGGTGATTTTTTTGCTGCACCCGACGCTGGGGCTTTTTGCGCTCGCTTCCATGGTCGTGCTGGTGGGTATTGCCTGGTACAACCAACGGACTACGACGCCGCTGATGGCGGAGGCGGGAAAACTCGCCTCCGGCGCGCAGGATGAGGCCGTAGCGCGGATGCGCAACGCGGAGGTCATCGCGGCACTCGGCATGTTGGGTGCATTCAGAGATCGCTGGATGCACGGCCAGCAGCAATTGCTGCGTGTGAATACGGCACTCGCAGACCGGGCAGCGACCATCGGTGGTCTTGGACGCTATGCGCGCATGCTTTTGCAATCCGGTATTTTGGGACTCGGCGCATATCTCGTGCTGCAGGGGTCTTTGAGCTCGGGCAGCATGATCGCAGCCTCCGTTTTGCTCGGCCGTGCTTTGTCACCGGTCGACTTGCTGATTTCCAGCTGGAAAAGCATTGCCGGTGCACGCGAAGCGAGAGTGCGTCTCATCGAGTTGCTGGCGAGCCGTCCGCTTGCGACGCCGCGACTCGCCCTACCGCGCCCGACGGGACGCATCACGGCCGAAGCCCTGATGGTCGCGGCGCCCGGACGCCGCGATCCCATCTTGCGCAATTTGAACTTTGAAGTGGCTGCGGGAACGCTGGTGGGTATCGTCGGCCCGAGTGGCTCGGGAAAGTCTTCCTTGGGGCGGGCGGTACTCGGCATATGGAGACCGATCTCGGGCTGCGTGCGGCTCGACGGGGCGGCGATCCACGATCGAGATCGCGCCGAAGTCGGCCCGTGGGTCGGCTACCTGCCACAGGACGTCGAATTGTTCGACGGTAGCATCGCGGAGAACGTCGCTCGCTTCACCGAGATAGATTCACCGAAAGTGGTCGATGCCGCCAAGCGCGCGGGCGTGCACGACATGGTGCTGCGTATGCCGCAGGGTTACGAGACACGGATCGGTCCGCGTGGTCTCGTACTCTCGGGAGGTCAGCGCCAGCGGATCGGGCTTGCCCGCGCCCTGTACGGTAACCCCGCCCTGATCGTGTTGGACGAGCCGAATTCGAGTCTCGATGAGGCCGGCGATGCCGCCTTGCTGGCCGCGCTTCAGGCTTGCAAAGCAGAGCGACGCACGACGTTCGTCATTTCGCATCGAATGAACGTGCTCGAAGTCGTCGATAGGGTGATGGTAATGGCTGCGGGTCAGATCAAGGTTTTCGATGCACGTGACGAAGTGCTGCGGGTAGCCCGCGCGGTGCGCGCATGAGCTTGGAGAGCGAAATACGTCTCGGGATGCGGATCATCCTGGTTGCGTTAGGCGGCTTTTTTCTTTGGGCGGGAACTGCGCCCCTGGATGAGGGAATCCCGGCGCCCGGCGTCCTGGCCGTCGAGTCCAAGCGCAAGCAGGTGGCACATCTTTCCGGAGGAATAGTCGGCAAGATCCTCGTCAAGGACGGACAACGCGTTCGCGCTGGCGATGAGTTGATCAGGCTCGATGCTACGCAGGCGAACGCAGCGCTGAGGACGGCGGAACAGCGTTGGTGGACGGCGCTCGCCACCGCGGCGCGCCTGCAGGCTGAGGCTGCCGGTGCCGCTGGCATTACGTGGCCGCGTGAATTGCAGATGCGCCGCGGCGAATCGACCGTCGATGCCATCGTCGCGACGCAGCAAGACGTTTTTCGCACGGGCCGCACGGCGAGCGCCGGTGAGATCGGCATCATTCGTGAGGCACAGCGAGGTCTCGAGATCCAGTTGCACAGCCTCGATGCGCTGAAGGCGAGTCGCGAACGACAAGTGACTTTGTTCACCGAGCAGGTAGCTTCGGCGAAGACGCTTCGCGAGCAGGGTTACGTGTCGCGCAATCAGGCGCTCGACATCGAAAGACAACTCGCTGAAATCCAGAGTCGTCAGAGCGAGGATCTCGCGAACATCAGCGCAGTGAATGCACGGCTTGCGGATCTACGAATGCGCGAGACCCAATATCGGGTCAACCAGCGACGCGAAGCCGAGGCCGCTCTTGCCGACGTACGCAATGATCTAGGTTCGTTGGGTCAGCAGGTTGCTGCACTGAGAGACACGCATGATCGCCTTGCCGTGCGTGCGCCCGTCTCGGGGACGGTGGTGGATCTCGCGGTCACGACTCTGGGCGGTGTGGTGAAGCCTGGCGATCGCCTGCTGGACATCGTGCCCGACGAGGAGGACTTGATCGTCGAGGCGCGTCTAGACCCGCGTTACATCGACCGCGTGCATCCCGGACTACCAGCGGAATTACGTCTCGACGCTTATCTGAATCGTGCCATGGGACCGTTGGTCGTCGGGGAGGTCAGGCTGGTCTCGGCCGATGCGATCCGGGACGAGCGGACCGGTGCCGTCTTTTATTCTTTGCAGGTGACGATTCCCGCTGCGCAGCGCGCACGACTCGGAGCGGTGAGACTGCAATCCGGCATGCTCTGTTCCGTGATGATCAAGACGGGTGAGCGCACCTTGCTCACATA
>RGYP01000480.1 GCA_010031985.1 Gammaproteobacteria bacterium | reverse complement strand
ATCCTCGCCGATTACTTCCCGGTGCTCTACCGCGCGCGGGCGCTGTCCCTGCTCGGTCTTGCCGTCTATTTCGGGCAGGTGACCGGCATGGTCACTGGCGCGATGCTCGGCGCGTCCTTGGGCTGGCGAGACGTCTTCATCTACGCCGGCGCCCCGGGCGTGGTGATCGCGCTGCTCGCCTACCTCACCGTTCGTGAACCCGAGCGCGGTGCCATGGAAGCCTCCCGGGCCTCTGCCGATACGGCGCGTGCCGACCTCGCCACCGCGCTGCGTGCACTCTGGGCTTATCGCAGTTTTCGAAATCTTTGCTTCGGCACGGCACTCGGGGTCTTCGGCGGTCAGGCCTTCGCCGGGTGGTCTGCGCCATTTTTGATGCGCTCGCACGGCGTCGATCTGCAGGCGATCGGTACCGTGTTCGCGCCACCGTATTTGTTGTCGGCGCTCGCCGGGACGATCGTCGCAGGCTTCGTCGCCGATCGTCTGGTCCGGCGCGATCTCAACGCGCCGGTGCGCGCCTCGAGCTATGCGCTGACGTTTGCGACCGCCTGTCTCTGTCTCGCGTGTTGGGTCCCCTCATTCGGCGCGGTCGTGCTGTTGACCATTCCGATGGGGCTGGTTGGCGGTGGCTGGGTCTTGCCGATGCAGTCGACGACCCAAAACGCCTTGCCCCCCGATTTGCGCGCGACCGGTACCGCCGTGTTCTGGTTCGTCGTCAACTTGCTCGGCATCGCGATGGGGCCGTGGTTCGCGGGCATGCTTTCCGATCTTTTTGCGGCGCGCTTCGGCAACGAATCGTTGCGCTACGGCTTGTTGGTGGCGATTTCGGTGAGTTTCTTGGGTGCCGTGATCATCCATCGAGCTGCCCGCAGTCTGCATGCGGAAGCTGCCGCCAGGGGAATCCGGCATCAGGGGTGAGTGTTATGCCCGATCAGAATACGTCCGTGAACACCGTTCGCAGTTTCAATTTCGCCGACTTGCTGGAACTCGTGGCGCACGAAGTGCCGCAGCGTACGGCGCTGGTGTGTGGCGATGAGCGCCTGAGCTACGCCGAACTCGCGAGTCGCGTGGAGCACTTGGCCGCGACGCTCGATCGCCGTGGACTGCGCGCCGGTGAGACGCTCGCGCTGCACTGCGGCAATCGTCCCGAATATTTGATCGGATTCTTTGCGGCTTGTCGGCTCGGTGTTTTGCCGTTCAACGTCAATTACCGTTACGTCGAGGCGGAGCTCG
>RGYP01000479.1 GCA_010031985.1 Gammaproteobacteria bacterium | reverse complement strand
GTTGGCGGGCCGCTGCCTCCCACTCGGGCGTGGGGCCGTGAACGCCCCGAACGTAGTGAACCGAGCCCCCAAGAACGATCACGGCGTCGGCAGCCGCTACCGCATCAGGCTGCGATCGCAGCTGGTCTCCCTGTGCTGCCGCATAAAACCGGTCTGCGGCCACAGGAAGACTGGAGACAAGGAGAAACACGCCCGCAAGCAGGGGAAGGGACCACTTCCGCATTAAAACGCCTATAACGATCGCGGCCACCACCATGAAAATCGGCGAAAAAAGGGTTGCGGCAATGACGCTGATATCCAATTCGATTCACCTGCTCGACAGACACCAGAATACAATATCGCTCCATGGAATTTGGATCACCAGAATTTTGGATCGCCCTCGGTCAGATCATCATGATCGACATCCTGCTCGGCGGCGACAACGCGGTCGTCATCGCGCTCGCCTCGCGTCGGCTGCCCGACGCGCAGCGTAAAAAAGCGATCTTCTGGGGCATGTTCGGCGCGGTGGCGCTGCGCGTCATCCTCATTTTTTTCGCGCTGCAACTGCTCAAAGTGCCTTTTTTGAAAATCGTGGGTGGCATCCTGCTGCTCTGGATCGGCATCAAACTGCTCATTCCCGAATCCGAAGAGGGCGGTCACGAGATCGACGCCAGCACCCATCTGCTCGGCGCCATCAAGACCATCGTGCTCGCTGATGCGGTGATGAGTCTCGACAACGTCATCGGCATCGCCGGGGCGGCCAAAGATCATCTCGGCTTGGTGATTTTCGGACTGCTGTTCAGCATCCCCATCATCATCTGGGGCAGCAAATTCGTATTGACGTTGATGGATCGCTTCCCGGTCATCATTTTGTTCGGTGCAGCACTCCTCGGCTGGATCGGCGGTGGCATGCTGATCGATGATGTAGTGTTAAAAACCTGGACGACAAGCTACGGCTCGACCGGCCATTATCTCGCCGCCGCCGTGGGTGCCGCCCTCGTGGTCCTGATCGGCAAAGCGCTTTCGCGGCGCGAGCCCCAGCCTGCGTCCGCCGACAAACTGGTCGACCTCTCGAGTGACGACCGCAAAGCCGATCGGCAAGGAGACTGACCATGCACGTGCTGCTGATCCCGGTCGATGGTTCCGGGTACTCCACCGTGCAGTCGATTACGCGATCGGTCGCGTCAAAGCCAGCAAAGATCCGGTTCGCCTGCATCTGCTCAACGTGCAGATGCCCATCGTCACCGTCAA
>RGYP01000478.1 GCA_010031985.1 Gammaproteobacteria bacterium | reverse complement strand
TGATCGTGGCCACGATCAGCGGCAGCTTGAAGGCGGGGGCGATCAAGCCCGAGAGCGCAAGCACTACCGCGAGACCGGCGAGCAGATAATTGCCGACAAAACCCGATCGGAACACCTGCGCGAAGTGCGTGCCCGTAACATCCGCGATGCCGTAACGCTGGACGATGAGATCAAAGAATTCTGGATCGACGCGGCTGCCGGCGAGCGGCGCGCGCAGCGTCTGCACGCCGTCCTCTACCCGTAGCGGCTGCAAATCCTGCCGCGAAAGCGAACGAACACCCGTGGCTGCGAGCAGGACCGGATAGGACAGCGAGGGCGTACCGCGTGCACTATGCTCGGCATGAAAATGCTGCAGCATCCTGCGGTCGATATCCTGATGCGGCGGCTCGGTGAGCGCGGCGACCACCATGGGCAGCATCGTGGCGGCGGCGCGCGGTACATCGTCGATCCCGAGCTGCTCGAAGTCCGCGATTTCGAGTCCCGACCAAAGAATCTTTGGTGCTGCCGATTCGTGCGTCGCGACATGAATGACGGGTATACGCCGCGCAATGGCCTCGGCGACCACCCGGGATGTGCCGCCCCGACCCCGGTTGGGATCGCCGTCCCACAGTGCTATCAGTATGTCGCTCTGCTCGAGCACGAGACGACCCACGGCCTCGTAGGCGGCCGCCGCGTCAGCGCGACGCCCGGGCAGTTCCATCACCGCCCCCGCACTGCCGATCAGATCGAGGTAGACCTGCAGATCGATGCCCAACTCGAAGTCCTTGGCATACTCCTCGCGCACGAAGGGCAGGCAGACATCGAGACGCCAGCCCGCCGCGAGGGCAGCCTGTGCGACGAGGGTATCCGCGCCATCGGCGAGCGCCGAGACGAGTCGCATACGCGGTGGGGCGGCATCGAACGCCATCGCATGCTGTCGACCCACTCCGCGCAAGGCCGACTCGAGTTCGGCAAGTATCGTACTGACGGCGGCGCGCAGCGCGAGAAGATCCACACCTGCGAGATTCGACGCGCGGTGGCCGGTGACACCTATGGCCAGTTCGAGCCGGGGACGGGTCATGTTGTCAACGGGCTGCGAGTCTTGGGTTCGACAGCTCGCGGGAGATGGCGGCTCGCAGCTCCGCATACGACCGCAGGACTCGCAAGGCCTCCGGCATGGAGTCGAAATGCTGCGCCGCCTCGACCAAGTAGGCACGGCGGCGCGCGGGATCGGTACTCGCGAGTGCGGCGGCGT
>RGYP01000477.1 GCA_010031985.1 Gammaproteobacteria bacterium | reverse complement strand
CATCCCGCCGTTGACGTGCAGGGTGTGCCCGGTGACGTACGCCCCTGACGGAGCCGCAAGAAAAAGCACCGCTGCGGCGATGTCGGCCGGGTCGCCCAAGCGACCGAGTGGAATACCCCCCGCGAGCGCCGTGCGCTGCCCCTCGTCGAGGGCCCGCGTCATGTCGGTGTCGATGAAGCCCGGCGCCACCGCATTGACGGTGATATTGCGGCTCGCGACCTCGCGGGCAAGCGAACGGGTGAAGCCGATGATGCCGGCCTTGGCCGCCGCGTAGTTGGTCTGCCCCGGGTTGCCGAGCGAGCCGACCACCGAGGTGATGTTGATGATGCGACCGAAGCGCGCCTTCATCATGTGCCTGAGGCAACCCCGACTGAGGGCGAAAACGGAAGTGAGATCGGCGGCGATCACCTGGTCCCACTCCTCCGGCTTCATGCGAATGAGCAAGTTGTCGCGGGTGATGCCGGCGTTGTTGACGAGGATGCCGGGCTGCTCGGATCGCGCCTCAAGATCCTCGAGCAAGGCTGCCACCGAGGCGGCCGAGGTGACATCGAGCACGGCGCCCCGACTGCCGGCCGAAAGCGCGGTGAGCTGCCCGCCGATCGCCGCAGCACCCGATTCGCTGGTGGCGGTGCCGATCACGCGCGCACCTGCCTTGGCGAGCGATTCGGCGATGGCGCGACCGATGCCCCGGGTCGCGCCCGTCACCAGCGCGGTTTGACCGGTGAGATCGAAGCTGACTGACATGGGTTACTCCCCGGCCGCCGAAAACGCGTTGTCGAGACTCGCAGAATCTTCGAGCGCGAGGCAAGCGAGTTCGGGTGATTTGTCGATACGGCGGTTGAGGCCACTCAATACCTTGCCCGGGCCGCATTCGATGAAGCGAGTCACCCCTAGCCCGACGAGCGCCTGCACGGTCGCGACCCAACGTACCGGACTCGCGAGCTGCCGATAGAGCAGATCGCCGATGGCGGCAGGCTCGCGGTATTCGCAGGCATCCACGGAACTCAGAAAGCGGATCTGCGGGGGCGAGAGCGTCACGCTCTGCAGGCGCTCGCGCAGTCGTTCGGCGGCCGGCTTCATGAGGCTGCTGTGGCAGGGCACACTGATGGGCAACGGCAACGCCCGCTTGGCGCCGCGCGCTTTGGCCGTCTCGACGAGACGTTGCAAGGCACTCGCGTGCCCCGCGGCTACCACCTGTCCCGGCGCGTTGAAATTGACCGCCTCGACGACCTCGCCCTGCGCCGCCTCGGCACAGGCTG
>RGYP01000476.1 GCA_010031985.1 Gammaproteobacteria bacterium | reverse complement strand
CGTTGCAGCGCGCAGCGCAAGGAGCGAATTCGCCATTTTGCCTCGCGTCGGGCGCTCGACATCGAGGGGGTCGGCGAGAAGCTCGTCGAGCAGTTGGTCGATGCCGGGCTCGTCGTAACGCCCGCCGACCTTTACCGACTCGATGCGACGACGCTCGAAAAGCTCGAGCGTATGGGACGAAAGTCCGCGGAGAACATCCTCGCGGCCTTGCAAAAATCCAAGGCAACAACACTTGCGCGCTTCCTGTTCGCGCTCGGCGTTCGCGATGTCGGCGAGGCGACGGCTGCGGCGCTGGCCGCGCACTTCGGCACGCTCGAGCACTTGATGGCTGCCGATCTCGAGGGCGTGCAGCGAGTCGCGGACGTCGGGCCCGTGATCGCCCGTCACGTGGTCGAATTCTTTGGAGATGCGGCGAATCGCGAGGTGGTCGAACGCTTGCGATCAGCCGGTTTGCACTGGCCCGTAGTCGAAGTTCCGGCCGTCGGGGAGCAGCCGCTCGCCGGGCTAACGTTCGTGCTGACGGGCACGCTCGAGACCCTGCAGCGCGAAGAAGCCGAGGACGCTCTGCGCGCACTCGGCGCCAAGGCTGCCGGCAGCGTGTCGAAGAAAACGAGCTATCTCGTGGCCGGCCGTGATGCCGGCTCGAAACTACGCAAGGCCGAAGAGCTCGGCATTCCGGTTCTCGACGAGGCGGCGCTGCAGCACATCCTCAAAGAAAAACGCCCGCCTTGAGGGCGGGCGTTGCTGCGTCACCGCGAGCGGTGTGCGTCAGATCTTCTTTTCGATCTTGGCGGCCTTGGTGAGCTCGTCGCTGTAGGCCCGGAACTTCTTGGCCAACACGGCCTGGTTGAGCTGCTGCTTGACCTGCTCGAACGGCGGCGGTTGAACCTCGCGCACGTCGTCGAGACGGATCACGTGCCAACCGAACTGCGTCTGCACCGGCTTGGCGATCGTCTCGCCTTTTTTGAGCGCCATCACCGCATCGGCAAACGGCTTGACCATGCTCGCCGGGCTGAACCAGCCGAGATCGCCACCGTTGTCGCGCGATGAGTCGAGCGAATCTTTGGCGAGGGCTTCGAAGCGTTCACCCTTCTTCAGGCGCTCCAGAATCTGCGTCGCCGCGATCTCGGTCGGCACCAGAATGTGCCGCGCCTTGTACTCGTTGCGCGACATCTGCGCGACCTGAGCGTCGTACTCGGCTTTCAATTCCTGCTCGGTCGGCGTCTTGCCTTCGAGGTACTTGGTGGCGATGGCCATCGCCA
>RGYP01000475.1 GCA_010031985.1 Gammaproteobacteria bacterium | reverse complement strand
TGGCCGCGCCGCAGACGATTCCCGGCGCACGCACCGATCTCGCGCCCATCCAGGAGGCCGGTTTCTCGCGAGCCCACGCCGGGCCCTCGGTGCGACGGCTTGCGCGCGAGCTCGGCGTCGACCTTGCGCGCGTGCAGGGTTCGGGCATCAAGGGGCGCATCTCGCACGAGGACGTCAAGGCTTGGGTGAAGCAGGCTCTGCAGGGTGCGTTTGCGCCGGCTGCGGCCGCTTTGCCGAAAGTGCCCCTCGTCGATCATGCCGCCTTCGGTCCGATCGAAACGCAGCCGCTCGGTCGGGTGCGGCGGATTTCCGGGCCGCGTCTCCATGCCTCGTGGGTCAACATTCCGCACGTCACGCAGTTCGACGAGGCCGACATCACCGAACTCGAGACTCTGCGAAAATCCTTGAAGGCCGAGGCCGAGAAGCGCGGCGTCAAGCTGACGCCACTCGCGTTCATCATCGCAGCCTGCGTCCGAGTGATCAAAGAATTTCCGAATTTCAATTCATCACTCGACGAGTCCGGACAGAACCTCGTCTTCAAAAAATATTTCCACATGGGCTTTGCCGCCGACACGCCGAACGGACTTTTGGTGCCGGTCATTCGTGATGCCGATCGCAAGGACGTGTTCGCGATCGCGGGCGAGCTCGCGACACTCGCCGAGCGGGCCCGCGGCGGCAAGCTCGCGGGTACCGACATGCAAGGTGGCTGCTTCACCGTCTCGAGTCTCGGTGGCATCGGTGGTACGGCGTTCACTCCGATCATCAACGCGCCCGAGGTCGCGATCCTCGGTGTGTCGCGCGCCAGCATGAAGCCGGTGTGGCGAAGCGATGCCTTCGAGCCGCGGCTCACGCTGCCGCTGTCCTTGTCCTACGACCACCGTGTCATCGATGGCGCGGAGGGCGTGCGGTTCACGAGTCTGCTCGCTGCGCGTCTTGCGCAGCCTGCCGATCTCGTCGATGCGTTGCACGCTTGAGTCGCGGATGATTTCGAGGCGCAGATCATGAAGATTCAGGACATCGTCGTCCCCGATCTCGGCAGTTTTGCCGACGTCCCCGTCATCGATGTACTCGTTGCCGTGGGCGACGTGGTCGAAGCGGAAACACCATTGGTCACGCTCGAGACCGACAAAGCCTCGATGGACGTGCCGGCACCACACGGCGGTACGGTCAGCGAGATCCTCGTCGGCAAGGGCAGCAAGGTCTCCAAGGGCAGCGTGATCGTACGTCTCGCCGTGGATGACGCGGTCGTGCCCACGACCGCGGCTGCGGCTCCGAGCGGGGCTGCGGCTC
>RGYP01000474.1 GCA_010031985.1 Gammaproteobacteria bacterium | reverse complement strand
TCCAGTAGTTCCAGCCGTTATTGTAAAGCTTCTATCTGTTGAAGCAGTTGAACCTGTGTATTGTAAAGTACCACCAGCAAAAACTATATTGGTTGCAGCACTCGTTGCCTGTCCTAAGTTACCTGCAACTCCACCATCTCCAATTGTTCCAACACTTAATGTTCCAGCGTTAATTGTTGTAACACCTGTGTAAGTGTTTGTTCCTGATAAAGTTAATGTTCCAGCTCCAGCTTTTGTTACTGCTAAAGCACTTAAACCATCACTAATAATTCCTGTTATTGAACTTGCGCCAGTATTCGTAACACTTAATGTACCTGTAGATTTAATATCAGCTGCAGTTAATACATCTGTTGAAATAGTAATTGATGTTGGAGCATTAAAAGGATTTGTTCCTCCAACAGCTCCTGTAAATGTTGTGTCTCCCGTTCCATGAGTTGTAATACTTAATGATAGAGCTCCAAAAACTGTTCCTGCAAATGAAATGCTGCCGTTAGAAATAGTTGTAAGAGTTGTCCCAGCTCCTAAAATAATGTTATCGTTATATGTTTGTGATCCTGAAGTTCTAACAGAGCCACCGTAGAATTGTGTTGATCCGCCGGCATTTGTAGTTAAGCTTGTAAGAGCTGAACTGTCACCAACTGTTCCTGAAAATCTAGTTCCTCCAGTAGTATTAAGTGTTAAAGAAAAAAGACCATTAACTGTTCCGCCTAAAATAATATCGCCAGATGTATTTCCAGAAATAGTTGTGTTTGCAGTTAAAACTGTTGGAGTGTTAGAATCTCCAATTGATATTTCTGAATCTGTTGATTGAACCGTTCCACCAATGTTAACTTGACTTGGAGCTGTTGCAGTAACACCGCCTGTAAATGTAGAAGAACCACTGCCACTAACTAAAGTAACTGTTCCTGTATTATTAAATGTTGTAGCGCCCGCTATTGAGTTGCTTGATCCATTAAATACTACGTTGTAAGCGGCAGTTCCTGCTGAAACAGTTAATCCAGTTGTTGCTGTAACGTTGCCACTGAAAGTAATATTTGCAGAAGCCGTACTGTTGCTTAAAGTAATTGTTGCAGCACTTACTGTGCTTGAGAATGTTGTGCCACCTGATTGAGTAACTGTTACTGTTCCAATATCCGTTCCAACTGCTCCAACAGAAACAGTGCCTGTTGTATTAATTGTAAGGTTAGAAGATAAGCCGCTCGCTGTACCTGTAACTGTAGATAAAGTAATGTTTGCAGCATAAGCACCGCCACCAACTGTTAATGTTACGTTATCTGCTAAAGTTGCAGC
>RGYP01000473.1 GCA_010031985.1 Gammaproteobacteria bacterium | reverse complement strand
CGGTGATCGACGGCTTCACCGGGCCACAGCGGTTCTTCCTCGGTTGGGCGCAGATCTGGCGCCGAAAATATCGGGACGACGAGCTGCGTGTGCGCCTTGTCACCGACTCCCATAGCCCGAGCGAGTATCGCTGCAACGGCGTCGTCACCAACATGACGGAATTTTATGAGGCGTTTGGTGTCAAACCCGGCGATCGGCTGTACCGCGAGCCGGCGGACAGAGTGAAGATTTGGTAAACACGGGCGAAGAGGGCCAACTCCATGAACACGTTCAAAAAGACCTTTACCGCAGCCATCCTGTTGTTGTCGCTCAGCCTCGGCGGCTGTGGCTACAACACCATCCAGACGCAGGACGAGGCCGTGAAGGCTTCGTGGTCCGAGGTGGTGAACCAGTACCAGCGGCGTGCCGACCTGATCCCGAATCTCGTCAAAACGGTGAAGGGATTTGCGGCGCAGGAGGAGCGGGTTCTCGTCGGCGTGACCGAGGCGCGCGCTCGAGCCACCTCCATTCAGGTGACCCCCGAGCTCGTCAACGATCCGGCTGCACTGCAAAAATATCAGGCTGCGCAGGGCGAGCTGACGCAGGCGCTCAAGAGTTTGCTGATGGTCACGGAAAATTATCCGCAGCTGAAATCCGACCAGAATTTCCGTGACCTGCAGGCGCAACTCGAGGGCACCGAAAACCGCATCACCGTGGCGCGCAATCGCTACATCGCGGCGGTTCAGGAATACAACGGCACGATTCGCAAGTTCCCGTCCAACCTCACGGCCATGGTGTTCAGCTACGAGGTGAAGCCCAATTTCTCGGTTGAGAACGAGGCCGCCATTTCTCAGGCGCCGACCGTCGACTTCGGCGCTCCGGCAACGCCCGCCAACTAAGCGCGGTCGAACCTTTGCCCCGACTGCGCTCAACGCTGTTGGCCCTGCTGTTGGCCCTGTCGCCATGGGTCGCGGCGATCGGGCAGGGCTTGCAGGGTATCCCGACACTCGAGCGTCGGGTGACCGATGCGGCAGACATCTTGCCAGCCGCCGAAGAGGCGGCGCTCGAAGAAAAACTCGCAGCCTTCGAGGCCCGCAAGGGTACGCAGATCGCCGTACTCACCGTGGCCACCACCGCGCCCGAAGAAATCGAGCAGTATTCCATCCGCGTGGTCGACGCCTGGAAACTCGGTCGCAAGGGTGTCGACGACGGTGCGCTACTCATCGTGGCGGTCGCCGATCGCCGCCTGCGCATCGAGGTCGGCCGCGGTCTCGAGGGCGCGCTCACCGATCTCGTCTCGAACCGCATCATC
>RGYP01000472.1 GCA_010031985.1 Gammaproteobacteria bacterium | reverse complement strand
CGCCTTCGGTGGTCGTTATTTCGTATTCGTGAAGCTCACGACCAACGACGGGATCTCGGGCGTGGGGGAAGCCTATTGCGTGCCGTTCCATCCGGATCTCGTGGCGCGCATGCTCGAAGATGTCTTCGCGCGCTACATGGCGGGGCAAGACCCGCACTCGATCGAGACCATGTGGCGCCGCGTGTACTCGAGCGGCTTCACGCAGCACCCCGACCTCACGTTGATGGGCGTGTTGAGTGCGCTCGAGATGGCTTGCTGGGACATCATCGGCAAGGCGGCGGGGCAGCCGGTTTACCAACTGCTCGGGGGCCGTGTACACGAAAAAATTCGTACCTACACCTACATCTATCCCACGGCGAGCGAGAACGACTCGATCTATCACGACGCCGAGCGTTCGGCCGAGCGCGCCGTCGAATACCTGCAGCAGGGTTTCACGGCGATCAAATTCGACCCAGCCGGGCCGTACACGGCCTTCGATGGTCGACAGCTTTCCTTGCACGAACTCGATCGCAGCGAGCGTTTCGTGCGTCTCATTCGTGAGGCGGTCGGCAGCAAGATGGACTTGCTCTTCGGGACGCACGGTCAGATGACCGCGGCGGGGGCGATCCGACTCGCCAAGCGCCTGGAGTTCGCCGACCCGCTCTGGTTCGAAGAGCCGGTGCCGCCCGATTCGCCCGAAGAAATGGCGGTGGTGGCGCGGGCAACCAGCATTCCGATCGCAGCCGGCGAGCGGCTGACCACCAAATACGATTTCGCGCGGGTGCTGCGTGTCGGGGCGGCGGCGATCCTGCAAATGAACCTCGGTCGCGTCGGTGGTCTGCTCGAGGCCAAAAAAATCGCCGGCATGGCCGAGGCACAGCACGTGCAGATTGCGCCGCATCTCTACTGTGGGCCGATCGTCGGCGCGGCGAACATCCAGCTCGCCACCTGCAGCCCGAATTTTTTGATCCTCGAAGGCATCGAGCGTTGGCAGGGGTTCCATGCCGACATCCTGCGCAAGCCGATCCTCTGGCAAGACGGCTACGTGATTCCCTCGCGCGAGCCTGGCCTCGGCGTCGAGCTCAACGAAGAGGTTGCGCGCGCCCATCCCTATCGCGGGCAGATGCTGCATCTCGAAATGACGCAGCAACCGTCGGTGGGCTGAGGCGCGCCTTGACCATGACGCAGGAAGCCTTCGATTACATCGTCGTCGGCAATCCTCCGCCCGCCTTCGGTGGTCGTTATTTCGTATTCGTGAAGCTCACGACCAACGACGGGATCTCGGGCGTGGGGGAAGCCTATTGCGTGCCGTTCCATCCGGATCT
>RGYP01000471.1 GCA_010031985.1 Gammaproteobacteria bacterium | reverse complement strand
CAGCCATCGTCATCGCGACTTCGAATACGTGGGCTTCGTCGAGGGCGGCGACATTTTCACCGGCGAGATCGATTTCATCGGGCTCGACGCCCGCAGCCTGCATGGCGCGCCGTGCAGCCGGTACCGCAAGATCCACCGTGGTCTCGCCCTGCGCGGCGATGCGGCGCTGGCGAATACCGGTGCGCTCCTGAATCCACTCGTCGGAGGTCTCGACCATCTTCTCGAGATCGGCATTGGTCAGCACTTTTTCGGGCAGGTGACTACCGGTGCCGACGATCCGTGAATATTTGAGCATTTCCGACTCCTCACGCATCCGGGGGCGTGTCGTTTTCGAGCGCCTGCTGCACGTGCGTGACGAGCTCACGGCGCACCGCAGTCGCGGCAATGACAATGGCACGCGCCAACGCCACGCGATCGGCGCTGCCATGGCTTTTTACCACGACTTTTCGCAATCCGACCATGACGGCGCCGTTGTAGCGACGCGGATCGAGCGAGCCCGAGACGCGCTTGAGCACCGGACGCGACAAGATCGCCGCAAACTTGCTCGCCAGATTAGCGGTGAACTCGCTGCGCAATCGCGCACCGATCAGCCCCGCAACGCCTTCCATGGTTTTGAGCGCCACGTTGCCGGTGAAGCCGTCGGTCACGACCACATCGACCTCGCCGGTGAAAATGTCGCCGCCCTCGACGAAGCCCACGTATTCGAAGTCGCGATGACGATGGCTGTCTGCCCAGGCACGCAGCAGCGCGTGCGCCTCCTGCACGAGATCATGTCCCTTGCTCTCCTCGGCGCCGATGTTGAGCAAACCGACGCGGGGCCGCGGCGTGTCGTGCACGTCGCGCGCGACGATCGCGCCCATGATGGCGAACTGCTCGAGTTGATGTGCCGTCGCCCGCACGTTGGCGCCGAGATCGAGAATGTGGGTGTAACCCGTGGCATTGGGTACGGCGGACATGATCGGCGCGCGCTCGACCTCGGCGAGACACTTGAGCACGAAGTGCGCGATCGCCGTGAGCGCACCCGTATTGCCCGCGCTGACCGCGGCATCGGCGTGGCCCTCTTGCACGAGATCGATGGCGATGCGCATCGAGGAGTTTTTCTTGCGCCGAATGGCCTCGCGCGGCGCGTCGGTCATCAAGATGATTTCGCTCGCCGGAACGACTTCGAGCCGGCGACGCAGCGCAGCCGCGGGCGCTGCCGCGCGCAACAGGGCTTCGAGGGTCTCGGGCTGGCCGACGAGCTTGAGCTCGAGCAGCGGATCGTCTTGCAAGGCGCAGAGCGCCGCGGGCACGCACTCCTGCGCGCCCAAGTCGCCGC
>RGYP01000048.1 GCA_010031985.1 Gammaproteobacteria bacterium | reverse complement strand
GCTTTGCGGCCGATTTATCGGGCCTGCTGTTGTCGCGACTCGCCACAGACGACGCTGCGCTGCGCGAGGCGCGAGCGCGTCTGCATGCGATCGAGGCCGGTGCGCGCGCCGCGCTGCGCGGCTCGGCCGCCGATTGGGTGATCACGAGTCGCTTCGGTCGCAATTTGCGGATGGCGCTGGGGACGGAGTTCGAGCGCGACATCGACGGTGCGCGCGTGCTGCTGCGCAGTCAGCACCGCGAGGTGCTCGAGTCGGTGCTCAAAAACGAATCGGCTGAGGGGGCTGGTGCGTACGACATTACGCTGCGTGCGGCATCCAAGCCCGAAAAGACGGTGCTGCAGTCCTGGCTCGAGACCGAGAACCTCGATGCGGAAGTGCAAACGATTACGGAGCTGCGTGCCGGTGGGCACTTCGATGTCAGTCTCGAGGCGCCCCTCGTCGAAGAATTACGCGATCTCGAGCAACTGGACTCGCTCCTGCAGCGCGCACGCGCGCAGCTCGTCGAGGGCGGCGTGTTGTGGCTCGTGGTGCCCTACGACTTGCTCGAAGGGCAGGGCGCTCCACCGCTACGACTGCGGGCGCTGCTGGCCGAGCACGACATCGACTGCCTGACGCTCGCGCCCGTCGAGTCGGAGGGGCGTCACGTGCTCGTGGCGCGGGGTCGGGTTCGTGGTGCGCAGAGTGCGGCCTCGCCCGAGCGAGCAACTACCGAAACGAATTTGCTTCTGGAGTCCCCATGACCACACCGATCAGCGTCTCGTTCGAATTTTTCCCGGCGAGCGATCCGGCGATGGACGCCACGCTTTGGCAGTCGGTGCAGCGCCTGGCACCGCTCGCGCCGCGCTTCGCCTCCGTGACCTACGGTGCCGATGGCTCCACGCGGGATCGCACGCATGCGCTCGTCAAGCGCATCCAGACCGATACCGATCTCGTCGGTGCGCCGCACCTCACCTGCGTCGGTGCCTCGCGCGAGGAGGTGCTGGAGATTGCGCGCCGTTATTGGGACGAAGGCGTGCGACACATCGTTGCCTTGCGTGGCGATGCGCCGCAGGGCAGCGACACCTACACGCCGCACCCCGGCGGTTTTGCTTACGGTGCCGATCTCGTCGCCGGCCTGCGCAGCGTCGCCGATTTCGACATCTCGGTGGCGGCTTACCCCGAAACACACCCCGAGGCGGCCTCGGCCGCAGCCGATCTCGACAACCTGCGCCGCAAGATCGACGCCGGTGCCAATCGGGCGATCACGCAGTTTTTCTTCGACAACGACGATTACCTGCGGTTTCGCGATCGCTGTGCAGCCGTCGGTATCGGCATCAGCATCGTGCCCGGCATCCTGCCGATCACCCGCTTCCCGCAGGTCACGCGCTTTGCGGCGCGCTGCGGTGCCAAAATTCCGCAGTGGCTGGCGGATCGTTTCGCGGGACTCGACAATGACCCCGAGACCCGCCGCCTGATCGCCGCCAACGTGGCGATCGAGCAGGTGTCTCGACTGCGCGAGCAGGGCGTCAATGAATTCCACTTCTACACGCTGAATCGTGCCGAGCTGACCTACGCCATCTGCCATGCCCTCGGCATGCGTCCGCAGGTCAGAGAAGCAGCGTGAGCTGCTGCCCGAGTCACCTGCCGCATGTCGCGAACGCTGCCGTAGCCCTCGATGGCCAGGGGCTGCACGCGTCGGCTGCGCCCTATGAAATGAGACCGGTCGATGTCGCGGCCCGCGAGCAGCGCTTGCGCCGTCTGCGCGAGCTCGTCGAGGAACGGATCTTGCTGATCGACGGTGCCATGGGCACCATGATCCAGCGGCATCGACTCGACGAGGCGGGTTATCGCGGTGAGCGTTTCCGCGACTATCGTCGAGACGTGCGCGGCAACAATGATCTGCTGACGCTGACGCGCCCCGAAATCGTTGCCGATATCCATCGCGCCTATTTCGAAGCGGGCGCCGATATCGTCGAGACCAACACCTTCAATTCCACCACCGTCGCGCAAGCCGACTACGGCATGGAGGCGCTCGCGCCGGAACTCAACTACCGCGCGGCGCGACTCGCCCGCGACGTCGCCGACGAAGTCGCGCTGCGCACGGGCTCGCCGCGTTTCGTCGCAGGAACCTTGGGGCCCACCAATCGTACGGCCTCGATCTCGCCCGACGTCAATGATCCGGGCATGCGCAACGTGAACTTCGATCAGCTGGTCGTGGCCTACGCGGAGGCGGCGCGCGCCCTGGTGCACGGCGGGTCGGACATTCTTTTAATCGAAACCGTGTTCGATACTTTGAACGCGAAGGCGGCGCTTTTTGCGGTGCGCCAGGTGCAGCAGGAGCTCGGCACGCAGCTGCCGGTGATGGTGTCGGGAACCATCACCGATGCCTCCGGGCGCACGCTGTCGGGTCAGACCACCGAGGCGTTCTGGAATTCGGTGCGGCACGGCGAGTTGTTTGCGATCGGTCTCAACTGCGCGCTCGGTGCGAGCGACATGCGTCCGTACATCGCCGAGCTCGGCCGTATTTCCGATCGCTACGTCTGCGCATATCCGAACGCTGGGCTGCCCAATGCTTTCGGTGAATATGACGAAACCCCGGAGCAAACCGCGGCGATTCTTGCTGAATTCGCGCGCTCGGGATTGCTCAACATCGTCGGTGGTTGTTGTGGCACGACGCCCGAGCATATCCGGCTGATCGCCGCGGCCGTACGTGGCGTGAAGCCGCGACCGCGTCCCGAAGTCGAGGTGCGATGCCGACTCTCGGGTCTCGAACCGCTCAACATCGGTCCCGATTCTTTGTTCGTGAACGTCGGCGAGCGTACCAACGTCACCGGATCGGCGAAATTCCGCAAGTTGATCGAGGCCGGCGACTACAACGCCGCGGTCGACATTGCACGGCAGCAAGTGGCGGCCGGCGCGCAGGTGATCGACGTCAACATGGACGAGGGCATGCTCGACTCCGAGGCGGCCATGGTGCGCTTCCTGAGTTTGCTTGCGGCCGAGCCCGACATCGCGCGTGTTCCGGTGATGATCGACTCCTCCAAGTGGAGCGTGATCGAAGCCGGCCTCAAATGCGTTCAAGGCAAGGCCATCGTGAATTCGATCAGTCTCAAGGAGGGTGAGGCGGCCTTTGTGGATCAGGCTCGCAAGGTGCGCGCGTACGGCGCGGCCGTGGTCGTCATGGCCTTCGACGAGCAGGGACAGGCCGACAGCGTGGCGCGCAAGGCCGCCATCTGCGAGCGCTCGTACAAGGTGCTCACCGAACAGGCGGGTTTTCCGCCCGAAGACATCATCTTCGACCCCAACATTTTCGCCGTCGCCACCGGCATCGAAGAGCACGCGAGCTATGGTCTCGACTTCATCGAAGCCACGCGTGCGATCAAGGAAAAGCTGCCGCATGCGATGGTGAGCGGCGGAGTCAGCAACGTCTCGTTTTCGTTCCGGGGTAACGACCCGGTACGCGAGGCGATGCACAGCGTGTTCCTCTACCACGCGATTCGCGCCGGCATGGACATGGGCATCGTCAACGCGGGGCAGCTCGCGATCTACGAAGAGATCCCTGCCGAATTACGTGATGCGGTGGAGGACGTGATCCTGAACCGATGTGTCGACTCGACTGAGCGCCTGCTGGCGATCGCAGGGCGTTACAAGGGCGAGGTGGGCGGCAAACGCGAGGTCGATCTCGAATGGCGCGCGTTGCCGGTGCGAAAGCGGCTTGAGCACGCGCTCGTCAAGGGTCTCGACGAATTCATCGTCGAAGACACCGAGGCCGCGCGTCTCGAGGTCGATCATCCGATCAAGGTGATCGAAGGGCCCTTGATGGATGGCATGAACGTGGTCGGCGATCTGTTCGGTGCCGGCAAGATGTTCCTGCCGCAGGTGGTCAAGAGCGCTCGGGTCATGAAAAAAGCCGTGGCGCACCTCGTGCCGTTCATCGAACGCGAGAAAAGCGGTGCAGCACGCAGCAACGGCAAGATCGTACTCGCCACCGTCAAGGGCGATGTACACGACATCGGCAAGAATATCGTCGGCGTGGTGCTGCAGTGCAACAACTTCGAGGTCATCGATCTTGGGGTGATGGTGCCTGCCGAAAAAATCCTCGAGGTCGCCCGTCGCGAAAATGCGGCTCTCATCGGTTTGTCGGGATTGATCACGCCTTCGCTCGATGAAATGGTGCACGTGGCGCGCGAGATGCAGCGGCAGGGCTTCAAGGTGCCGTTGCTGATCGGTGGCGCGACGACCTCGCCCGCGCACACCTCGGTCAAGATCGCGCCGCAATATCGTGAGCCCGTCGTCTACGTGAAGGATGCCTCGCGTGCGGTCGGTGTCTGCCAATCTTTGGTGACCCCGGCGCAGAAAGCGGGCTTTGCCGCCAAGATCGCCGAAGAGCACGAGCGCCGGCGCGAGCAGCATGCCGGCAAGACCGTCAAGCAGCCCGAGGCCAATCTCGCGGCGGCGCGCGCCAACCGACGGCGCATCGATTGGCAGGCCTATCGACCCGTCGCGCCGCTGCGACCGGGCGTGCAGGTGTTCGAAGATTACCCGATCACCGATTTGCTCGACTACATCGATTGGATGCCGTTCTTCAATGCCTGGGAATTCGCCGGCAAGTTTCCGGACATTCTCACCGACCCCATCGTCGGCGAGGCGGCAAGCAATCTGTATGCGGATGCACGCCGCATGCTCAAGCAATTGATCGCCGGCAATTGGCTCACGGTGCGTGCAGTCGTCGGATTCTTTCCGGCCAACTCGAATGGCGATGACATCGAGATCTACACCGGTGAAGATCGCCGGGAAGTCCTCATGACTCTGCATCATCTGCGTCAGCAAAAAGGCAAGCCCGCCGGGCAGCCGCACGAGTGTCTGGCAGATTACGTCGCGCCGCGCGAAAGCGGCGTGCGCGACTACCTCGGCGCCTTTGCAGTGACGGCCGGCGTCGGCATCGAGGAGCACGTGGCGCGTTTCGAAGCGGCACACGACGATTACTCCAGCATCATGCTGAAGGCACTGGCGGATCGTTTTGCCGAGGCGGCAGCCGAACACTTCCACGAGCGCAGCCGGCGCGAGCTATGGGGCTACGATACGGCCGAACAGTTCACCAATCAGCAGCTGATCCGCGAAGAATACCGCGGCATACGGCCAGCGCCGGGCTACCCGGCCTGTCCCGATCACACCGAGAAAGGAAAACTTTGGCAACTGCTCGACGTCGAGCGCAACGTGGGTATCAAGCTCACCGAGAATTACGCCATGTATCCGACGGCTGCGGTCAGCGGCTGGTACATCGCCCATCCCGAGGCGCATTACTTTGCAGTCGGCAAGATCGATCGCGATCAGGTCGAAGATTACGCACGTCGGCGAGGCGTCAGCGTGAGCGAGGCCGAGCGCTGGTTGGCACCCAACCTCGGGTACGAGCGCGCCTGATCACGCGAGCGGCGGCGTTCAATGACGCGGTGCGTTCACTTGCACTGGGCGTTTACTTGCGTGGGGCGCTCGGCTCTTCGTCGTCGAGCTGACGCAGAAAGCTCGGCCCCCCAAGCGCGCGCATCTGCGCCATGATCGCATCGCGGCGGCGTTGCACGTAGGGCGAGGGGCGATCGACACGCAAGCGTTGCGGATTGGGCAACACGGCCGCGAGGGTGGCAGCCTCGCGGCGGGTGAGCCGTGCCGCATCCTTGCCGAAAAAGTTTCGTGCAGCGGCCTGTACGCCCCAAGTGCCGCGACCAAACTCCGCGACGTTGAGGTAAACCTCGAGGATGCGCTCCTTGGGCCATACCGCCTCGATCAGTACGGTGAACCACACCTCGAGTCCCTTGCGTACCCAACTGCGACCCGACCAAAGAAATAGATTCTTGGCGACCTGCTGCGAGATGGTGCTTGCGCCCCGCTTGCGCTTGCTCTTGGCGTTGTGTTGCACGGCCTTGCGGATCGACTCGAAGTCGAAGCCGGCATGGAAGGGGAACAACTGATCTTCGGCGGCGATCGCCGCCATCGCCGCGTGTGGCGAGATCCTCTCCAAGGGCTCCCAGTCGTAGGCATTCGAATACGCGAAGTCTCCGCCTGCCATGGCCGAGACCCGTGCGGCCAGCATGAACGCCGAGGTCGGTGGGGGTACCCAGCGCAACAGCAGCACGAGCACGACCGACGCGCCGACCGCGAGCAGCGCGGCGCGCAGCAGCAGTCTGCCGAGGCGTGCGAGTTTCAGTTGGCAGTCTCGCGCGTGACGGAGTGCAGGATCACCTCATCGACCGGGACGTCGCCATGACCGCGACGACGCGTGGTCGGCACACTGGCGATCGCATCGACGACGTCCATCCCCGAGGTGACGCGGCCGAACACGGCATAGCCGTAATTGCCGGGCTGATGGTTGAGGAAGTCGTTGTCCACCAAATTAATGAAGAACTGCGCCGTGGCGCTGTGGATGTCGCTGGTGCGGGCCATCGCGAGCGTGCCGCGCAGATTTTCCATGCCGTTCGTCGCCTCGTTGCGGATCGGCGGACGCGTGTCTTTCTGTTCCATGCCCGAAGCAAAACCACCGCCCTGGATCATGAAGCCGGGAATGACCCGGTGGAAAATCGTGCCGTCGTAGTGACCGTCGTCGACGTACTTGAGGAAGTTCGCGGTCGATTCCGGAGATTCTTTGGCAAACAGCTCGACGGTGAAGTCGCCGGCGCTGGTGTTGAATTTGAGCATGAAGATTTCTCTGCAGTGATGAGATCGGATGCGGGACGAGCAAGTCGGGTCTGATCAGGGTAACTGCCCCTCGGTTACACGCTCGTGCCCGGCGAGGTCGGGGTGCGAGACTACGTGAGCAAAACCCCGTGAGACAAGCAGTTTGCGCAGTTCCGCACCTTGGGTCGCACCGTGCTCGAGCAGCAAATAGCCTCCCGATTCGAGATGGTTCGGCGCTGCTTCGACGAGTCGCCGCAGGTCGGCCAATGCATCGCCCCCCGGCGTCAACGCTTCGCGCGGCTCGTGTCGTAACGAATCGCCCGTGAGGTGCGGGTCATCGCCAGCCACGTAAGGCGGATTCGAGGCGATCACGTTGAACCGTCGGTGGCCGAGAGGCGAGTACCAGTCCCCGGGGAGCAACTCGAGATTCACCGTCGCATGGCGCATTGCGTTGCGACGGGCGACCGCGAGCGCCGCAGTGGATCTTTCGACGGCGGTGACCTGCCAGCCGGGGCGCTCATGCGCGATCGCAATGGCAATGGCCCCTGAGCCCGTACCGAGATCGAGGACTCGCGGCAGCGCAATGCCGGCCGCCTCGAGCGTGTCGCCGGCGCGCAGCGCACGTTCGACCAACAGTTCGGTTTCGGGGCGTGGCACGAGTACGGCGGGGCTCACCTCGAAGGTCAGCGACCAAAACTCGCGTTCGCCCAGAAGATAGGCGAGGGGTTCGCCGTCGCAGCGCCGTGCGAGCCAGTGCGCGATACGCTCGCGCTCGCCGATCGAGAGTGCGCGTTGCGGGTCGGCGTAGAGCGTGCTGCGCGGCAAGGCGAGGGCGGCGAGCACGAGGGACTCGGCTTCGCGCAGCGTGCCGGTCTCTTCGTCCATCACTACACGGTCCATCGCGGTACGCAGCGCCGCTGCGGCCGCGAGCACTGCCGGGCGCAAATTCGCGGGTAGCCGGTTTGCGTCGATCGGCGGTGAGGCTTCGAGGGGGAGAGGCGTGCCGCGCTGAACCATGCGGCTAGTTTGGCACGAGGCGCGGGGGGTACGCGCATCTGCTAGATTGCGACCGCATGTCCACGCCCACGACACTGCCCACGCTATTGCTGTTGCCGCGGCGCGCAGCGAGCCTCGGTGAGATCCTCGATGCGGGTTTCGGGCTTTATCGCCAGTCGCTCTTCGGTTGTCTGCCGCTGTCGCTGCTCGCCGTGCTGCTCGGGCAGCTGCCCTCCGCTTATCTGCAGAGCACCGGGCAGTCGCTCGCGCTCGATACGGCCAAAGATCTGCCGTGGTGGCTATTGATGCTTCTCGCAGCCGTCGGCACGCTGTGGTGCTGGTTGGTGCTGATGCTGCGGCAGCGCGCAAGCTTGCTGCGTCGAGCGAAATCTTTGGGAGCCTCGACTGACACTGCGCGCGATCTGGCGACCGTCGAATCGCTGACGACGGATCTTTTGCAGGCCTCGCGTTTGTTGCCGCGTGCGCTCGCTACGCTGATGCTCGCGCTCGTCGCCGTCGTTCTGGGTTTGCTGTTGCTCGTGATCCCGGGAATCTACCTGCTCATCGGGTTTTGGCCGGCGCTCGCGCTCGTGGTGTTCGAGTCTGCCGGGCCGCGCACGGCGCTCGATGGTTCGCTGCGCTTGGCGCGTGGCAGTTGGCGTCATCTGGCCGCGACCCTCCTCGTCGTCGCCATGACCGTTTTTGGACTGTTCGTCATCGGCAGTCTGATCGGGCTCGTGTTCATCAAGCTGGCCGAGGGTCTGCCTGCGGCCTCGATCGTGGCCGCGGTGCTCGGGGCGCTCTTCCAGCCGCTCTTGATCGCCTTCGGAATCACGGCGTATGCCGATCTGCGGCATCGGCGCGATCAAATGCCCTCTTCGGCGAGCAGCTCTGCCTGATGTTCCTGCGATAGCGGCTCGATCAGATCTTCGAGTCGGCCGTCGACGATGGCATCGAGCTGATACAGCGTCAGATTGATGCGGTGGTCGGTGACTCGGCCCTGCGGAAAATTGTAGGTACGAATCCGCTCGGAACGATCGCCGCTGCCCACCTGCAGTTTTCTCGAACGGGCCTGCGCGGCCTCGCGCTTTTCCTGCTCTGCAGCCTTGAGCCTCGCCTTCAAAAGTGACAGCGCGCGACTGCGGTTCTTGTGCTGCGAGCGCTCGTCCTGACACTCGACCACGATGCCGGTCGGCAGGTGCGTCATGCGTACCGCGGAGTCCGTTTTGTTGACGTGCTGACCGCCGGCGCCCGAGGCGCGGAACGTATCGACGCGCAGGTCGGCCGGGTTGATTTCGATATCTTCGACCTCGTCGAGTTCGGGCAAGATCGCCACCGTGACTGCCGAGGTGTGGATACGGCCCTGGGCTTCGGTCTCGGGTACGCGTTGCACGCGATGCGTGCCCGATTCGAATTTGAGTTTGGCGAAGACCCCGTGGCCACTCACTCGGCAAATGACTTCGCGATAGCCGCCATGCTCGCCCGCGCTTTCGCTGAGGGTTTCGACCTGCCAACCCTGCCGTTCGGCGTAGCGGCTGTACATGCGCAGCAAATCGCCCGCAAAGATGGCGGCCTCGTCGCCGCCGGTACCCGCACGGATTTCGAGGTAAACGTTACGGCTGTCGCGCGGATCGGCAGGCACCAGAAGCCGTCGCAGCGCGAGTTCCTCGGCGGCCGCGGTCCCTTCGAGGCGGCGCGCTTCTTCCTCGCCGAGCGTACGCATTTCCGGGTCATGGTCGCTTTCGAGCGCCCTGGCTGCTGCGAGCTCGCGCTCGAGGCCTCGAAACGCTTGATAACGCTCGGCAAGCGGTGTGAGCTTCGCGTATTCCATGGACAAATCGCGGAAGGCGCCCGAGCCACCATCGAGGCCGGGATCGGCGAGCAGGCGCGCCACTTCCTCGAAGCGGTCGAGCTGTCGGTCGAGACGTTGTCGTATGGAGTCTTTCATTTTTGCCCGTAGGCTCGCGCCCGTGGGCGGGCAGGCGCGATTCTCGGGGTGCGCGC
>RGYP01000470.1 GCA_010031985.1 Gammaproteobacteria bacterium | reverse complement strand
GCCCCTCGAGATTCGCGAGCCCGGCCTTCGCAGCCTCGGCGCAGAACGTCTTTTCGAGTTCGGGTTTCGGGATGGTGAATGGCACGTTCATCCACGAGCGGCTGTTGGCGGCCACCGGGCTTTTGTAATAGCCGGAAGAGTCGATCGCGGCATAGAGCATTTCGGCCTTCCGCCGATTACGCTCGCCGATCGCGACCAGCCCGCCCTCGCGCTTCAGCCAAGCGAACACGAGACCCGCCATGTAGATCCCGAAGGTCGGCGGCGTATTGAGCATCGAGCCCTCGTTCGCCATCGCTTCGTAATCCCAGATCGGTGGCGTGCCCGCGCGGGCCTTGCCGATCAGATCGTCGCGCACGATCACGAGTACGAGCCCCGAGGGCCCGATGTTCTTCTGGGCACCGGCATAGATCAAACCGAAGCGGCTGACATCGATCGGCCGCGACAAAATATTCGACGACATGTCGGCGACCAAGGGCACATCACCTGCCGCCGGAACGTAGGGAAATTCCACGCCACCGATGGTTTCATTGGGCGTGTAATGCAGGTACGCGGCGCCCGGGGTCAGTCGCAAGGAGGCAGCCGCTGGCACGGTGGAATAGTTGGAAGCCGCTTCGTCAGCGATGACGTTGACCTTGCAGAACCGTTTGGCCTCACCGATCGCTTTCTTTGACCAGGCTCCGGTGTTGACGTAGTCGACCGTAGCCTCGGCGCCTGCCAAGTTGAGCGGGATCGCCGTGAACTGCCCGGTCGCGCCACCCTGCAAAAAGAGCACCTTGTAGTTGCTCGGAATCGACAACAGATCTCGCAGATCTTGCTCGGCCTGCTGCGCCACCGCCACGAAAGCCTTGCTGCGATGGCTGACTTCCATGACCGACATGCCGCTGCCCTGCCAATCGAGCATTTCGTCGCGGGCTTGTTCCAAAACCGGCAACGGCAAGGTCGCTGGCCCTGCCGCAAAATTGAATACGCGCACGATGGTGTTCCTGCAGGTCAGTGCAGATTCGCGGGACCCGTACCACCGCCCTCGGGCGATGCCGCGGGGGGGGCTGCGGTCTCTGCGTTGGCGTCGCCCACGGTGGCGGCACCGGATTCTGCAGCAGCGGAGTCGGCAGACGCCGAGTCGGCGATGGCCGCGATCCCTTCGACGCTGACGAGCCGCTCGCCCTCTTCGAGGCGAATGAGGCGAACGCCCTGCGTATTGCGACCGACGATGGAGATTTCCGCCACGCCCGTGCGCACCAAGGTGCCGCCCGAGCTGATCATCATGATCTCGTCTTCGCCCTGCACTTGCAGCGCCGCAACCGTAGCGCCGTTGCGAT
>RGYP01000469.1 GCA_010031985.1 Gammaproteobacteria bacterium | reverse complement strand
GCGCGGCACCACGGCGATGTCGAGATGGTCTCGCGACGGGTCGAAGGCGACATCCACCGCTACACCTATCGCGATGCGCAGCGCCGCTCCAAGCAATTGGCCAAAGCCATCGATGCCGAGGGTCTCGCGCGCTCGGCGCGCGTCGCCACCTTGGCCTGGAACGGCTATCGACATTTCGAGCTTTATTTCGGAGTCAGTGGCAGCGGTCGCGTGGTGCACACCATCAACCCGCGTCTCAAACCCGAGCAGATCGCCTGGATCACCAACGACGCTGCGGACGAAATTTTTTGTTTCGACATGACCTTTCTGCCGCTCGTGAAGGCGATCGCTGCGCACTGCTCCACGGTGCGGCGCTGGGTCGCTTTGTGCGAGGCCGACGCCCTGCCGCTCGATTCCGGCATCCCGGGGCTCGTGAGTTACGAAGCCTGGATCGGCGCGCAAAACTCCGACTACCAATGGCCCGAGTTCGACGAGCGTCTCGCGGCTGCGCTCTGCTACACGAGTGGCACCACCGGCGATCCGAAGGGCGTGCTCTACAGCCACCGCTCGACGACGTTGCACGCCTATGCGGGTGCGCTGCCCGATGCCACCGGTTTGTCCTCGCGCGACTGCACCTTGCCGGTGGTGCCCATGTTTCACGTCAATGCCTGGGGTGTGCCGTATGCCGCTGCCATGACCGGGGCAAAAGTCGTTTGGCCCGGGCCCGCCCTCGATGGCAAGTCGGTGTACGAACTGATGGAGAGCGAGGGTGTGACTTGTGCGGCGGGTGTACCGACCGTTTGGCTCGCGCTGCTCAATCATTTGCATGCCGAGGGCAAGCGCTTCAGCACTTTGCAGCGCACCAGCGTCGGTGGCTCGGCTTGTCCGCCGGCGATGATCGAGGCGTTTCATCAGCTCGGCGTCGAGGTGCTGCATGGCTGGGGCATGACCGAGATGTCGCCGCTCGGGACCGTGTGCCGACTCAAGGGCAAGCAATTGACACTGCCCTGGAGTGAGCAACTGCCCATCCTTGCGACGCAGGGTCGCGCGGTGTTCGGGGTCGACATGAAGATCGTGGATCCGCAGGGCAAAGAATTACCTTGGGATGGCGCGAGCGCGGGTGATCTGCTCGTGCGTGGGCCTTGGATCGTCTCGCATTACTTCAAGCACGAACAGGAGAAACTTTTGATCGACGGCTGGTTTCATACCGGCGATGTCGCGAGCATCGATCCAGACGGTTTCTTGCAGATCACCGATCGCAGCAAGGACGTCATCAAGTCGGGCGGCGAGTGGATCAGCTCCATCGAAGTCGAAAACATCGCGATGGCGCACCCTGCCGTC
>RGYP01000468.1 GCA_010031985.1 Gammaproteobacteria bacterium | reverse complement strand
AACTGCCACGCCGCATTCCTTACCACGTCGCCATGGAACTGCTGCTGACCGGCCGACGCATCGACGTGC
The DNA here is from genome assembly GCA_010031985.1 of Gammaproteobacteria bacterium. Classification (GTDB taxonomy): domain Bacteria; phylum Pseudomonadota; class Gammaproteobacteria; order Steroidobacterales; family Steroidobacteraceae; genus UBA964. The sequence goes on along the minus strand of RGYP01000468.1, from coordinate 1,251 downwards.
ACGAGGCGAGGCAGTGGGGACTCGTCAACGAAATCGTGCCGGCCGATCGCCTGATGGCGCGCGCGCGTGAACTCGCACAGCAGCTGGCCGAAGGGCCACCGCTCGTATTCGCGGCGATCAAGGAAATCGTCAGAGAAACGGCACATCTGCCAATTCAGGACGCCTTCGATAAAGTCACCAAGCGTCGACTGCCCACGGTGGATCTGCTGTACGGCAGCGAAGATCAAAAAGAAGGTGCGCGTGCCTTTGCCGAAAAGCGTAAACCGGTTTGGCGCGGTCACTGAGCAACCGCACCCGCCTCGATTCAATCGAGCCAGTTGGCCAGGCTCTCGGTATGACCGTCTACCGTTATCGCCTGCCCCGAAATTTTGGCGCCGGCTGCTGAAGTCAAAAAATACGCCATCTCGGCAACGTCTTCGGCATCGACGAAGGTGCGCATCGAGGTTTGCCTGAGATAGATGTCGCGGATTTGTTGCGCTGGCATGCCGCGGCTCGCAGCATCGCGCTCGATCACGCCATCGATACGAGGACCGCTGACGCTGCCAGGACAAATGGCGTTGACGCGGATCTTCTCTGGCCCAAGCTCCATGGCGAGCGTTTTGACAAAGCCGATGATCGCCCACTTTGCCGCTGTGTACGGCGCTCGCAGCGGACAGCCGAAGAGGCCTGCGGTCGAAGACATGCAGATCAAAGAACCACCCCCCGCAGCCCGCAGCAAGGGCACCGCGCGTCGCGCACAATAAAATTGCCCATTGAGATCGACCGCGATGGTTCTATCCCACTCGGCAGGTGTGATGTCTTCAACCCTGCCCGTGGGCCCAGAGATGCCCGCATTGTTGATCAGCACATCGAGCCGTCCGTGACGCGCCTCGAGCTCGTCGAAGGCGCGATCGACCTGATCGACGTCACCGACGTCACACACGCTGCCGGTGGCACCCGGATGTTCGGCAATGAATTGCTCTACCGACTGCGGATTGACGTCAGCCACATGCACGCGACTCCCCGTTGACAGAAACCGACGCGCGATCACGCGACCGATACCGGTCGCGCCGCCCGAGATGAAAACGACAGCGTGATTCATGGGCGCAAGTGTGGCACCGCGACGAAGCGCGCTGCAATCGTCGGTCGTGGGCTAAGATGTTTGCGGGGTCATTCGATGGGGCTGCACGATGAGAACAATCCACCGCCTCGCCATACTGCTGCTTTGCTCGAGCTCGGCGTGGCTGAGCGCGTCCGCGATCCGCGCCGAAG
>RGYP01000467.1 GCA_010031985.1 Gammaproteobacteria bacterium | reverse complement strand
TGGAGGCGGTCACACCGTATCGTCCTTGAACTCCGAAGACCTGCGGATAGACCGTAACGGCAACTTCGAAGTCATCGTCAGTCTGGAACGCTCGCCTGGTAACTGGTTGCCGACTGCCACCGATGCAACAGCCGTTCTGGTGCGGCAGACGTTCGGCGACTGGAACAAAGAAATTCCGGCCGAAGTACACATCGACCGTGTCGGTTTTGAGGGGGCAAGGCGACCGCGACTCACCTCGGAGGAACAGGCCGAGAGGGTGCGACGCGCCGCTGCAACGCTTCGCACTACCGTAGCCAACTGGCCAGAGTTCGTTCGGCGCGGATACCTCGAGCGGGCGCCGGCGAATACTTTGACGCCCCCGGTGGACTCGACTGCTCAAGGCGGGCTTCCCGGACGCTGGTACTCTAGCGGCTGGTGGCAGCTCGAAGACGACGAGGCGCTAGTCCTCACCCTCTGGCCCATGCCCGGTAACTACCAAGGTATCCAACTCACGGACCTGTGGTTTTCGTCGCTCGAATACGCCAATCGGCAAACAAGTCTGAACGGCGATCAAACGGCGCGCAGCTCGGACGGCGCGTATCGCATCGTAATCGCCGCTCGCGACCCCGGCGTTCCTAATTGGCTCGACACCACGGGGTTACCACGCGGTGTAATCATGTTGCGCTTCGACGGGATGGGCCGAAAACCCTTTCCGATCGATAAATTTCCGGTTCTCGAGAAAGTGAAATTCTCGGATCTCGTTGATCGCTTGCCCGCCGATACGCGACGGATCACGACCGAGCAACGCGCCCGCGTACTAAGCGAGCGACGCGCCGCAATTCAACGACGTTACGCCAGATGATGCTCGCGATCGCCTGGCAGGCGAAGCCCCTACAGCAGTGACCCGATAATGAACGGAATACCGACCAGCCCCGCCCAGCCGAAATACGCCCACCGGCGCAGCGTGATTTTCTGGTGATTCCAAAGTCCGAGCGCACCCAAAGCGCCGGCGGCCCCAGCGCCCGGAATCCAAAAACCAGCGATACCCAGAAGCCCAAGGAGCCCGAGCAAACGAATGCCAGCGCCCTCTCGCTCGCGATCGACGGGGTATTTGAGACCCGCGAGCCCCGCCAACCCGATCAGCCCGATTAACCCCAGCCACCCGGCGATGGCGCCTTCGAGTATTTCCATGTCCGAGACGTTATCACAAAGACCGGGGCTGCCTGGAGTCACGCCAGCAGATCAAGGGATGCACGGCGTGCCATTCGCTGTGCCGCTCCTGCTGATGACGATCCCCCTGCAGATAGTGGGTGGACTCGCGTTGATCACCAACCGGAACGC
>RGYP01000465.1 GCA_010031985.1 Gammaproteobacteria bacterium | reverse complement strand
AATCTTAAAACTCCAGGCCCTGATTTTGTAAATGAACCAGTTCCACCAATGACTCCTGTGTAATCACTAAAAGTTCTTTGTAAAACTGTTAAAGCTGCGCCGCCGCTACCTAAATTAACATTTCCACCTGAAGCTCCGCCTCCTGATAATGTACCGATAGTTTGTGTTGTTCCATTAATATTTAATGAAACACCCGCTGTATTTGCTAACGCCACTGCAACTGAATTTGCGATAGCATTATTAGCAGCTAAACTTATAGTACCAGCATTTATTGTCGTTGCGCCTTGATAAGTATTTGTTCCAGATAAAGTTAAAGTTCCACTTCCAGATTTAGTAACTGATCCAAAAGTATTGTCTTTAATTGTTCCAGCAAATGTTGCATCGCTTGTTTGATTAATATTTAAAACTGAATTTGGATATAACCATGCTAAAGCGCCTGACTCTCCAGATAATGTTCCAACATTCAACGTAAAGCCGTCTTTTAATAATAATAATCTAGAAGTTCCATTTAATGCTAAAGCAGTATTAGGAATTCCACCACTAATCATAATAATTAAATCTCCACCTGCAACTGTAGTTGCGCCAGTATAAGTATTAACTGACGATAATTTCAGCACCCCGTAACTAGATTTTGTAAACGATCCATCACCACTGATTACTCCTGAGTAATCTCCAAATGTAAATTGATTAACTGTTAAAGCTCCGCCTGTTCCTAAAGTAATGTTTCCGCCTGTTGCTCCGCCTCCAGAAATTGAACCGATCGTATCAGTTTTTCCATTAACATTTAAAGCAACTCCTGATGTATTTGCAAAAACTACTTCGCTTGAATCTGGCATAACGTTGTCTGCTCCAATTTTAATAATACCAGCATTAATTGTTGTTTTGCCTGTGTAAGTATTAGAACCAGATAATGTTAATGTTGAAGAACCAGCTTTAGTTAAAGCTCCATCGCCAATAATAGTTCCAGAGTAAGTCGCATCTGCTGATTGTGTAACCGTTAAAACGTTAGATCTATTTACTAGATTTATTTGAGCTCCTGTTACTCCATCAGCAGACAATGTGTCAACTTGTTGAGTTACTCCGCCAAATAAAATTAATAATTTACTAGTATCTGTAAATGTTAATGAAGTATTAGGTAAAGCATTACTAACACCTACAATAACTTCACCCGCTGTAATTGTTGTTCCGCCAGTATAAGTGTTGGCTCTATCTAACCATAAAGTGCTATATCCAGATTTTGTAAATGAACCAGCGCCACTAATCACTCCACCGTAAATTCCAAATGTATATTGATTTACTGTTAAAGCTCCGCCTGTTCCTAAAGTAAT
>RGYP01000464.1 GCA_010031985.1 Gammaproteobacteria bacterium | reverse complement strand
GCGCTGCGATCGCGGCCGAGGATGCGTCCTGCAGGCATCGGCAAACCATGTCGCTCGCAAAGATTTTCGAGGGCTGCAAGATCGACCACGCTGCGTCGCTCGAGCACGTAGACGACGGGCGCGGCCTGCACCGCGCCGATACTGCCCGGTGCGGACTCGGGTCGAACTTCGGGTTTCACCCAAAGCGCGAGCACGCGCCGCATCACGGCGCTCATGGCGCGAACCTCAGGCATGCAGCGATCCCAGGAAATCGTTCAGCCAGCCGCAGATCTGCGGCAGTGAGGCGTGCAAACGATGATCGTCATCGACGAGATGCGTCAGCGCACCCTGCGCACGCGCGAAGGCCAGGCCTTTCTCGACCGGCACGACATCGTCTCGCCAACCGTGCACCACTACCGTCGGACAGCGCGCGACCTCGGGCGTTGGCGGCAGACCCGGCAGATCGAATGCGGGTGCCATCAAGAAGAGCCCCGAAGCCTGCAAAGGCCGCGATGCCGCGGCCGCGAGAAATCCGCCGAGACTGGAACCGGCCAGCACCGGATGCGCGGACAAGTCACGACCGCAGGTCAATAATTTGGCGAGACGCCCTTCGACGGTGTCGATGCCGCGATAATCCACCGACTCGACGCGCCAGCCGCGCGCCCTGGCGACTTCGGCGAGCGCCAGAATCTTGGTGCCCCAGGGTTCGGAGTCCTTGCCGTGGGAAAAAACGATCGTTTTACCAATCACGAGGCAAGTGTACCCGCTCGCGACCTGCGGGTATCCTGCCGCCCACTGCGCATGAGCCCGTCAGAGTCAACACGAGCCGTCTGGAACTTCTGGATCGACCGCGGCGGTACGTTCACCGATGTCATCGGCGAAAGCCCCGAGGGGCGTCTGTGGCTACGCAAAGTGCCCTCTTCGACCCGAGGCAAGTCGGGCGATCCCGGCATCATGGCTGCGCTGTCAATCCTGCGTGACGCCGGCGCCACACCCGATGATCTCGGCACGGTGCGCGTCGGCACCACGGTGGTGACCAACGCGCTGCTCGAACGTCGCGGCAGCAAGCTGCTGCTCGTGGTCACGCGTGGTTTCGGTGACGCCATCGTCATTGGTCATCAGGCACGCCCCGATATCTTTGCCCTGCACGTACGGCGAGCGAGGCCGCTGCATGCCGAGGTTCTCGAAATCGATGAACGGGTCGCCGTCGACGGCACGGTGATCGAACCGCTCGATGAAGCGGCTGCCGCCAACGGCCTCGCCGCCGCTCGCCAAAGCGGTTTCGAGGCCGTAGCCATCGTGCTGTTGCACGGCTGGCGTCATTCGCAGCACGAGCAGCGTCTCGCGCAA
>RGYP01000463.1 GCA_010031985.1 Gammaproteobacteria bacterium | reverse complement strand
TGCTGTCGACGTTGTTCATGAAGCACGAAGAAAAGCGCCGCGAACGCGAGGAACAAATGGCCCGGCGCGATGGCCACTGAGCCCCAACGTCGAAGAGCGCTGCAACAAAGATGAAAGACGAAACACGGGTCAATCACCCGCCGGGCATCGAACTGCCGGCCGACAATCACCCTTTGAACTTGCCGGTTTTCCAGAACGTGAAATGGGAAACCGAAAGCATCGAGGAGGGGCTACGCCTGCTGCGCGGCGAACGGCCGGGTTATTTCTATTCCAGAGTTGGTAATCCTACCGTCCGTCAGCTCGAGTTGTTGCTCGCTGGTTTGCAGGGCCGCGAAGACTGTCTCGCCAGTGCCTCCGGCGTCAATGCCGTCGCGCAGACGTTGTTTGGTCTCACCGAAGCACGCGATCACGTGATTTTCTTCGTCGAGGGCTATGGGCCGACGCGGCAAATCATCCGCAAGATGCTGACGCGATTCGGCGTCACGCACAGCATGCTGTCGATCGACGATCTCGACGGGCTCGAGAGCGAGTTGGCATCGCGGCGCACCAAGCTCGTCTTCTTCGAAAGTCCGACCAACCCGGTCAATAAAATCGCCGACCTCGCGAGCATCACTCGACTCGCGCGTGCGCATGGTGCGCTCACGGTACTCGACAACACGGCTGCGGGTTTTCATCAGCATGGTGAATTTCCGGTCGATTTCTTCGTCCATAGCCTCACCAAATTCACCACCGGCGCCGGCGATGTGATGGGCGGTGTGGTGATCGCCGATCGCGCGCGGCTCGATCTTCTGCGGGGCGACTACCGACTGTTCGGTGCCCAACTCGACCCGCTCTCGGCATCGTTGATGGTGCGCGGCATGAAGACCTATTTCGTGCGCTATCGGGCGCAATCGGCAGCGACGCTCGAGATCGCACGATTTCTCGAGCAGCACCCCGGTTGCACGAAAGTGCGTTATCCGGGTCTCGAGTCGAGTCCGAAGCATGCGTTGGCACGACAGCAGATGCGCGACTTCGGTACCGTGATCTGTTTCGATCTGAAGGCCGGCTTCGAGGGCGTGCGCCAAATCCGCCTTCAGATCCTCGACGTTCTCGAGACCGATCGACAGTCGTACCGTGCCCGCGCCGATGTCGGCGGCGATCAGCTGCTCGGGGGAAAAATCTTTCGGCTGCATCATCTGCGGCGGCATGACGAGCGATTCGGTCGACCCGAAGCTCGGCGTGCGTGCAAACAGTTGCAGCGTCTCGGCGAAGCGACGACCGCCCTCGAAACCGGCCTTCAGATCGAAACAGATCACGGTACCGAAGTCGCGCATCTGCTGTCGTGCCAACG
>RGYP01000462.1 GCA_010031985.1 Gammaproteobacteria bacterium | reverse complement strand
CACGCGGGCGCCCGCGTGACCGGCGTGCAGCACACTGTCGTCGCGGACCTCGAGCAGCGCCGGCGCAAGGGCGCTCGTCAGGCGAACTCTGATGGCCTCGCTCAGGAGGGGCGACTGCGGCGTGTGAGCCATACCGTTTGTCCGATGATGAAGACGAAGCTCAGGGCGGTGATGCCGTAAACCTTGAAATCGACCCAAGTCGATTGCGGATAGTTCCAAGCGACCCAGAGGTTCAGCATCCCCATCACCACGTAAAAAACCGCCCAGACGAGGGTGACCAGCGACCAGTCGGCGAGGGCCACCCCGACGAAGGCCTCGGCCGCGGCGGCGGTCATCAGGCGCTCGATCAGTGGTTTACGCAGCAGCACGCTCACGATGCAAGCGAGTGCGAGCGCCCAGAAAAATGCCGTGGGTTTCCAGATGATGAAGCGCTCGTCGCGCAGCCATAGCGTAGCGCCGCCGAGCACGAATACGAGCGCGGCACTCGCGAGGTGCATGGGGGGAATCCGTTGGTGGCGCAGACGATCGTAGACCAGCAGCAGCGCCATCGCGCCCATCAAGCTCGCCGTCGCGGCGTAGATCCCGTGCCACTTGTAGGCGATCAGGAACGCGAGCAGCGGCAGGAATTCGATCAGGGCTTCCATTCGGTCGATATCATAAGCGCGTGCAACGTTTTCAACTGCATCCGGACAATCCGCAACTGCGTTTGGTGCGGCTCGCCGCAGAGATTCTGCGATCGGGTGGCGTGATCGCCTATCCGACCGATTCCTGCTACGCGCTCGGCTGTCACATTGGTGACAAGGACGCGCTCGAGCGTATTCGCCGCATTCGCGGGGCTGACAAGCACCATCATTTCACGCTCGTCTGTCGTGATCTGACCGAGATTGCGCGCTATGCCAAGGTCGACACTTGGCAGTTTCGGCTGCTGAAGTCCTGCACGCCCGGGCCGTACACGTTTCTGCTCGAGGCGACGCGCGAGGTACCCCGCCGGCTGCAGCACGAAAAGCGGCGCACGATCGGCATTCGCGTGCCCGATCACGAGGTGCCGCGGATGTTGTTGGCGGAGCTCGGCGAGCCGATCATGAGTTCCACGCTATTGCTGCCGGGAGATGGGCTCGCGCTGAACGATGCCGACGACATCGAGCAGCGGCTCGGCCATCAGCTCGATGCGATCCTCGACGGGGGCGCCTGCGGTCTCGAGCCGACCACGGTGGTGGATCTCGCCTCGCGCCCGCCGGTGATCGCGAGGCAGGGAAGGGGCAGTCTCGAGCCTTTCGGCCTGTGAGCCAGACGGTATAATTCTGACGTTCCGAAGCCGGCCAATTCGATCCATTCGGCTCGGGTTGTTA
>RGYP01000461.1 GCA_010031985.1 Gammaproteobacteria bacterium | reverse complement strand
GTTCGTGGGATTCGAGTCGCGTCACTCGATAGAAACACCACCGTCTTCTCCACGATCGCGGGCTGGACTTGGTCAATCAAGGCTTGGAAGTCGCGTAATGTAAAGTCTTCGCGCTGGGTTCGAGACACCAGCTCTCGTCGCCCATGTCGCCAGATTTGCATGATGAGAAGGAGCGATAGACCCAGCGCGAGCGGTACCCAACCGCCATCGGGCAACTTCAGCAGGTTTCCGGCAATAAAGAAGGTCTCGATCAATAAAACGAAACTGATCGCTGTGATTTGTAGAACTCTATTTCGCGTGCTGATCGAAAAGAGAAAAATCAGCATCAGGATGGAATCGAGTGCCATGGTGATGGATACGCCAACGCCATAGGCGCCTGCCAACGCCTCGGATGACTGAAATCCAATGACCAGAGCAAGCGTCATCACGCAGAGCAGCCAGTTGATGGATGGAACATACACCTGGCCGATCGCATGCTCGGACGAATGGACGACACGCATTCGGGGTAACAAGCCGAGCAACTGACACTGCCTTGCGATCGAGAAAACCCCCGAGATGACCGCCTGCGAGGCAATCACTGTCGCCGCGGTGGCCATGATTACGAGTGGGAACAAGAGCTCGCGCGGCGCAAGCAGGAAAAAAGGGTTTTCTATGGCGGCAGGGTTTCGGAGGAGGAGCGCCCCTTGACCGAAGTAGTTCAGCAGGAGGGCTGGCCAGACGATGAGCAGCCATCCTCCCGTTATTGTTCGTCGACCGAAGTGACCGAGATCGGCATAAAGCGCCTCACCTCCGGTGACGCATAAAAATACCGCACCGAAAATGACGAGCCCCATCGTTGGATAGGTTAGAAAAAGTTCTATGGCGTGTTTTGGATTGACAGCCGCGATTACCTCCGGCGTTTTCAAAATAGACGCGATACCGAGCGCGGAAAGTGTCACGAACCAAGTCACCATGATGGGACCGAAGGCTCGCCCTATCGTCGTCGTCCCTTTCTTTTGAACCACAAAAAGCGCCACGAGAATACCGAGTGCGATCGGAACGATGGCTGACTTCAGGTCTGGCGCGACGAGCTCCAACCCCTCTACGGCACTGAGGACTGAGATGGCGGGTGTGATGACACCATCGCCGAAAAATAGCGCACACCCGGCGAGCCCCATTAACGAAAGAGTACCGGCGAGTTTGTAACTGGCGCTTCCGAGGGTGAGCTGGGTGAGGGCAAGTACTCCGCCTTCACCGTCGTTATCAGCCCGCAGCACTATCGCGACATACTTGAGTCCCACCACCAATGCGATGGCCCAAAAGATCAATGAGAGAACACCGAGGACGTCGGGGAGACTTGAGGGGTTGAG